>JAFGPS010000080.1 GCA_016936075.1 Sedimentisphaerales bacterium
AACAATGTCACCGAGAATCGTAGCTTCAGCATAAATTGTAACATTATCTTCAATTGTAGGATGTCTTTTTTTACCTTTTATGATATTGCCTCTTTCATCTTTCGGAAAACTCATTGCACCAAGTGTCGTACCCTGATAAATTTTAACATTGTTACCTATAATAGTAGTCTCACCGATAACGACACCAGTACCATGATCTATAAAGAAACTTTTACCGATTGTCGCACCCGGGTGAATGTCAATACCAGTTTTTGAATGTGCACACTCACTCATTATACGAGGAATCAGAGGTACTTCTTCCAGGTAAAGTTCGTGGGCGATGCGATATGTCGCAATTGCATTGATTCCGGGGTAACTAAGAACAACCTCTTCAAAAGATTGCGCAGCCGGGTCACCATCATAAGCCGCTGCTACATCGCCTTTGAGCAGTTCACGAATTTCAGGAAGTCTATTTAATAATTTCTTAGTCGCGTTCTCTGCTTTAGTCCGGCAGTCACAACCGTCACAATTATTTAAACGACAGGCATATTTAAATGCACGTTCTGCCTGATTGGAAAGTTCATCATAAATACTGCAAAGAATATCTCCCACAATGAAACTGATATTTGTTACAGAGACAACTCTTCGTCCGGTATAGCCCGGAAATAACAACTCAGTTAAGTGGTCAAGAATTATAAGTATTTTGTCTCTCTCTGGCAGATATGAAGCATCAATAAAATTAATTCCTGAATCATCCCTGTATGTCAGTACGATTTCATCAACAATCTTTTTTATTTCATTGCTATCGAATTTATTATTTGCTTCCATAATATCCTATCTAATATTTCTAAATTTCATATAAAGGGGGCTTGTTCTTTTTTGACCTTTCAACCATATCCTGCAGAGTAACTGAATCCAGCACCGCAATAATAGCTTTTTCAACTTCAGCCCAGAGGTCATGAGCAACACAATTAGATGTTTTTGTGCAGTAATTCTGATTTTCTACACATTCGACAGTAGTAATAGAACCTTCCAGGCAATTAAAACATTCACTTAGTTTAATCTTATTCGGTGGCTTGGCAAGAAAATAGCCCCCTTTTGCGCCTCTGGAACTATTCACAATCCCTGATGATTTCAGCAAAGAGATTATCTGTTCGAGATATTTTATTGAGATATCCTGATCTTTTGATATCATTTTCAGTTGTACTGGTCCTTGGCCGTAATTTTCAGCTAATTCTATTACGGCTCTTATACCATATCTTGTTTTTGTTGATAATTTCATATTTTTATCCTTGTATTCCTATCGGCATTGTAGTATATTATACGAATTATGTTTGAAATGTTAACAAAAAAATAGAAAATATCATAAAAAATGTTTATTTATAGGCTGTTTTTTATGAAAATAGCGATAAAAATGAAAAAAGCACATTATTGCTATGGTTTTTGGAGGTTTCAGAAATGAATATTGCAAAAGACATGACAGAACTAATTGGAAGAACACCTTTAGTTTGGCTTAATAAGATAAGCAAGGACTGCAAAGCCAAAATAGCGGGAAAACTGGAATTTTTTAATCCTGCCAGTAACATCAAAGACCGGATTGGCGCAAATATGATATTAACCGCTGAAAAAGAGGGAAAAATTAAGCCCGGAACAACAATAATTGAGCCTACCAGCGGCAATACTGGTATTGCACTTGCCTGGGTAGCAGCTTCAAGAGGATACAAGCTGATCCTTACAATGCCGGAATCTATGTCAATTGAACGTAGGAAAATGCTCAAATTTCTCGGAGCGGAAATTGTTCTTACCCCCGCTCAACAAGGCATGCCGGGTGCGATAAATAAAGCTAAAGAATTAGTTGAAACTACAGAAAACGCCTTTATGCCGCAGCAATTTATGAATCCGGCAAATCCTCAAATACATCGTGAAACCACAGCAGAAGAAATCTGGTCTGATACAGATGGGCAGATTGATATTTTTGTTTCAGGTGTAGGTACAGGTGGAACAATCACAGGAGTAGGAGAAGTTCTTAAATCACGAAAACCTGAAGTAAAAATCGTAGCGGTTGAACCAAAAGATTCTCCTGTTCTTTCAGGTGGAAAACCCGGCCCTCATATGATTCAGGGTATAGGAGCAGGTTTTGTACCAGATGTGCTCAACATTAAGGTCATTGATGAAATCGTACAAATAACAAATGATGAAGCTATTGATGCCGCACGAAGACTTGCAAAAGAAGAAGGAATATTATCGGGAATATCAGCAGGAGCAGCGGCGGCGGCGGCAATCAAGGTCGCAGAACAAGATGAGAATAAAGACAAATTAATTGTTGCGGTACTTTGCGATACTGCGGAAAGATATATCAGTACAATTCTATTTGATGAATAAACTACAAATGACGAAACACAACTGGAACATTCAATTGCAGAACTCCCCTGCCGGTTCGGGTGAGTTGGTTAAAAAAAACTCAAAGCAGATTGCTGTATTAATGAGCGGCGGCGTAGATAGTTCTGTAACAGCATATCTTCTAAAGAAACAAGGCTGGGACGTACTTGGTATAACAATGATTATTCCAGTATCATGTGGTGGTGGAGGAGACCGTGCTTGTTGCGGTGCAGACGCAGCTTTCGTTTGCGATGAGTTAGAGATGCCGCATAAACTTATCGATGTCATTGAGCCATTTAATGAATTGATTATAGATAATTTCGCAAAATCCTATTCAAAAGGAGTAACTCCAAATCCATGTGTGGATTGCAATACTTTATTGAAATTTTCTCTGGTTTGGGATGTTATCAGGGAACATTGTGGTGTAGAAAATCTCGCAACGGGACATTATGCCCGAATTTCACATACTGATACCGGAACTTTTTTGGGTAGAGCGAAAGATAAAACAAAGGACCAGAGTTATTTTCTGTATGGTATCTCAAAGGATAAACTCGATAAAATTCAATTTCCATTGGGAGAACTCACAAAAATTGAAGTCCGCGAAATCGCAAATAAATTGAATCTGACTGTCGCTGACAAAAGCGAGAGCATGGAACTATGCTTCGCTGGCCAGGGAGATTACAGAGCTGTACTGGATTGCGAAAAAATAAATCTTCCCGGTGCAATTTTGGATATGCAGGGAAACAGGATATCGACACATAAAGGAATCGCAAATTACACTCTCGGCCAAAGACAGGGAATCGGATACGCCGGAGGTAAGCCGCTTTATGTCGCAAAAATTGACGCAAAAAACAATACAATCGCATTAGGCTCAAGAGAAGATATCAGTACCAAAATCATCAAAGCAAACTATGTTAATATTCTTATTCCTGACGATTATATACCCGAAAAACAGATTTTCGGCAAAATCAGGTCTTATGGTAATCCCCAGCCATGCAGACTAATTGCAGTAGATAATAGTTCTATGGAAGTAGAATTTGATGAGCCAATATTTGCGCCATGTCCCGGCCAGAGAATGGTTTTATATAATAATGAAAATAATATTATTGCAGGTGGTGTGATAATAGAATAGTATTAATTTTCAGTTTTGAATAATTAGAAATGAAATAAGCAAAAACTTTATTCGGGGGATGACAATGAAGTATATGTCTCTAATATTCTTTATAATATTACAGACTCTTTGTCTGTTTAGTATTCCCGTTTTTTCTCAACAAAACGAAGACGCAAATACCCCAATAACTCTTGAAGATTATCTTCGTATAGCCGCTATGCAAAATGCCGGACTTGAAACTGCCTTCGAGCAATGGCAAGCCGCATTGGAACAAATCCCTCAAGCAAAAGTTTTACCTGATCCGAAATTCACATATGGTTATTTTATAAGAGAAATTGAAACAAGAACAGGACCGCAAAAGCAAAGATTCAGCATAGCTCAGACTTTTCCATGGTTTGGTGTTATAGACTCGCGAACTGATATCGCATCAATGAAAGCTCAAGCTGCTTATCAAAATTATGAAGCAAAGAAATTAGAGCTTTTTTATAATGTGAAAAACTCATTCTATGAATATGCTTACCTTGGCAGTGCAATCGATATAGCAAAGCAAAATGTCGAACTGTTAAAATATCTCGAAGAAATTGCGCGAACACGTTATGCTATTTCTACCGGCAGTCATCCTGATATCATAAGAGCACAAATCGAACTTGCAATTATAGAAGATAAATTGCAAAGTCTTGAAAAATTACAAGAGCCGATGGTAGCCGGTTTAAACTCCATATTAAATCGAAAAAATGATTTACCTTTACCCTTGCCTGAATTTGAAAAATCTATTCATGTAACAATCAATAAAAAGGAATTGATAGATTCTATGATATCCAATAATCCCAAATTGCTCGCTCAGAATTTTGATATTGCTTCAGCTAAAGCCGGTATAGAACTTGCGAAAAAGAAGTTTTATCCGGATTTGAGTATTGGCCTGGATTGGATACAGACTGATGATGCGATAACCGCGGGTGTCAAAGACAGTGGCCAGGACCCGATTATTGCGATGTTTTCTATTAATCTTCCTATATGGACCGAGAGTTACAAAGCCGCTGAGATTCAGGCCAGAACACAAGCCAGAGTTCTTTCCGCTAAAAAAGAACAGAGCCAAAATGACTTTATAGCTCAATTTGAGAAAAATCTTTTTGAATACGAAGACTCGGTCAGGAAAATATCTCTTAATGAAAACACATTGATTCCAAGAGCGCAGGAAATGCTCGAAGCTTCTGAAACAGCCTATAAAGCCGGAACTGTGGATTTTTTAAATTTGATAGATTCTCAAAGGACTCTGCTTGAATTTAAGCTTTCTTATGAACGTGAATGTACAAGAAAAATGCAGAAATTAGCAGCGCTGGAAATGTTGACAGGAAATGAGTTATAAGACTATAAGTCAGTATATTATAAGTATTTATGTATTTTAAATGGATTTCTAACTTTTTTACAGAACATATACCCTACGACTACAGTAGGAAATAGAAACTAAAGGAATTTTCCTATGGCAGGAAAGACTAAAAAATACTTATCGTTCGTTTTGAGAAGATGCTTTCTTATTGTTCTCCTGATTGCATTTTTTGCTTTGGGATATATAGTAAACAGCGCAATTAGCAAACAAGGACCATCCCAAAACAATACCCAACAACAGGTTGACGAAGAGTTGGAAAAAACTATATGGACATGTTCCATGCATCCGCAGATTCGGCAAAGTGAACCAGGAAAATGTCCACTTTGCTTAATGGATTTAATTCCGCTCAAGCAGGACGAGATAGAAGAAAACAAAATAGAATTTTCCGAAGCTGCTATGAAGCTGATGGAAATAGAAACGTCACCAGTCGAACGAAAATTCGTAACGAAACAAATTAGATTGAGCGGAAAAATTGATTATGACGAAACGAGGATAAAATATATCACATCGTGGATAACCGGTAGAATTGAGAGACTCTTTGTGGACTATACCGGAATCAAAGTGAACAAAGACGACCATATGGTTATTATATACAGCCCTCAATTAATTAGTGCCCAGGCAGAATTATTGCAGGCGTTAAAAGCAATACAAAATATAAAACCTGACAATTTTAGAACGGATAGTATAGATAGTATCCGCAATTCTATACTTGCTACTCGTGATGCCGCAAGAGAAAAACTCAGACTACTCGGCCTCAAATCCGAACAAATTGCAGAAATTGAAAAGAATGGCGAACCAGTTGACCATATTACAATATATTCTCCAATAGGCGGCGTAGTTATCGATAAAAACGCAACCGAAGGAATGTATGTGGAAACCGGAACCAAGATATATACAGTAGCGGATTTATCACAGGTATGGGTGAAACTCGACGCTTATGAATCCGATATGATGTGGATTAGATACGGCCAGGAAGTCGAGTTTAGTACTGAAGCATATCCCGGAGAAGTTTTCAACGGGAAAATTAGTTTTATCGAACCAGTGCTTAATCCTGAAACAAGAACAGTAAAAATCAGATTAATTATAGAGAATCCTGATGGTAAGCTGAAACCGGATATGTTTGTCCGGGCAATAGTAAATTCAAAGGTAGCAAAATCAGGAATGATTATGGATGAACAAATGGCTGGTAAATGGATTTGCCCGATGCATTTGAATATAGTTAAAGATTCTCCCGGAACCTGCGACATATGCGAAATGGATTTGGTAAAAGCTGAGTCACTCGGATTCGTAACATCTGATGAAGAAGCTCCTTTGGTTGTCCCTGCTTCTGCGGTTTTAATTACAGGCAAACGCGCAATAGTTTATGTGCAAATACCAGATGCCGAAAAACCTGCTTACGAAGGACGTGAAATTACACTTGGTCCCAGAACAGATGATTACTATATTGTCGAGTCAGGCCTTAAAGAAGGTGAAATTGTAGTAACAAACGGTAATTTTAAGATAGATTCTGAAATGCAGATTCGTGCAAAACCAAGTATGATGAATTCTGAAAATACAATGATGATGCAGGAACATTCACATAGCAATAATTAAATCAAGTTAATATATTTTTCTGAAAGGATAGAAAAATGGAACTTAAAATTAAAAAATCAAATTTGTTTATTATTTCTCTTCTGTTAATTTCTTTATCACTTATTCTTTCCAATGGATGTAAGAAATCTGAGCCGACTTCAAATAGTACATCAGGCAATATGAGCAGTATGAGTAACGATATGGAAGGTATGGAAAATATGCCGACAGAAGCTGTAATAGCAGAAAATGGTCAATCAGTATGTCCAGTTATGAAGGGTAATCCAATCAATACTGATATTTTTGTAGAATACGAAGGAAAGAAAGTTTATTTCTGCTGTACTTCCTGTAAAGCTGATTTTTTGGACAATCCCGACAAATATATTGCTGATCTGCCGCAATTTAAGGAGCAGGAAAACTAAGAAACTCAAACTAACCGAATTATCTATTGCTATTTCAAAAAAGTAAATACCACATTTTGTCATTCCCGCGAAGGGGCTTGTTGCTAAAGTCGGTTAGTTAATGTATAATTATATCCTGAAAATTAAAGTATTTTAGGAGG
>JAFGPS010000081.1 GCA_016936075.1 Sedimentisphaerales bacterium
AAAAGTGTGCATTTGCAAATGCTATGCTAGTAAAACAGAATGTACATAAATTAAATTGTGACACAGCCTGTTCATTCAGCATGACAAAGTAAGATCGGTCAGTTTAAGTAACTTAAACAGACGTAAAAAAATGCGTCTATATCATTGCTAACAGGAATCCTTTTGGATAAACTTTAAAACAGATTTCTCGACTTCGTTTATAAAAAACAAAAAAAAAGCTGTGAGTTTATTACCCACAGCCTTTTTGAACTATAATAGAGTTTCTATTTATTTATTAGTTGCTTGCACAGTTTTCGAGCCAATTCCACATATAATTAATCATATAGGTGTATAAATCGTTCTGATCAAGTGTTCCGTTTCGGTCCCAATCGATACAATCGGTGCAATTTTCGCTTGGTGTGAAGTAGTAATCTTCTGTCTCACCATAATCGTATCCGTTAGCCGGACCTGAACCTGCTGCACCTGTTCCACCTTTGAACGGCTGGTCTGAGAGTGTGATTCTCATCCAAATTTTCTTGTCGCCTGCAGCTGGATACCATGCGAGGAAACCTGGAGTTGTTATCGTATTCAAACCTGTATTCAAATCGAACAGAAGCTGGTTCTGAACCGCCCATTCGTTCACTACTCCACCTGTGCTGCAGCTTGAGCAGTTAAGTTGAGCATCAGTCAGGCCGCTGTCATTCCAGTCGCCATCACGATTCCAGTCAAACCATACATTTACATACATATCTACGTTCGGGTCAATTACATTAACCTTATAATCGAAAGCGGCCAATTGGCAATGAGTCATTCCAATAGTCTTACCAACGTATGGATCAACATACATAACAACACCGTCATCACCGAGGTCTTTGTCAGCATTGTTATTAAGTTGTGTTGGAATGAGATTGTTTGTAGCATCCTGATCATAACCCTGGTCTGCTTCATCTTCATAAGTAACAGAATTACCAAGATAAGCAACGGATTTTGGATTGAGGTGAATCGGACCGACAATTGCGTTGCCTTGATATACAGTTGGGAATTTAGCTGATGCCAGATGGTCATAAGTTCTCATATTCGAAGAAGGAAAATGATTTGTATTATCTGGAGCATCACCTAAGTCCGAAGCCGTCTGTACCTGTCCGCCGCAACTGACAGTTAATACTCCTGTTCCTTTGTCAGATGAACTGAGTCCACCAACTTCGATCCAGTATGTTTTACCTGCTATTGCATTATTGATAACAAGTGCCGATTGCAGCGATTGATAACCACAACTGTCATCATCATCATTGCATCCCTTTGGTGTAAGATTTGTGCAGGATGTTCCGGTGTAAACCGCCAGTGCTGTATCGAAGCTGCTTCCGCAAAGGCTTATTGTTAAATCACCTGTACATGTAGCGGTATATTTATACCAGAGATTAGGACCATTAACGCAAGAATAGGTACCATCATGTGTTGCATTTATAGTTGAGAATGCCAAATTAGTAACATTGCCAATAACTGTGGCATTTGCACAATTATCATTAGCTGGTGCTGATGAACATGGAGTTCCTGAACAACTAACAGTAAGAACTCCGGCTCCTGTGGCTTGACTAAATCCTCCTATTTGTATAAGGTACTTATTGCCACAAACAACTGGAAGAGTTAATTCAGATTGGAGACCGCATGATGCATCATCACTGTATGCGAGTTCTCTTGAGACAGTTGCTGGACACTGACAACCGTTATAGGCTATAAGTTGTGTGTCAAAGGAACTTCCACAAAGACTTATCGTTGCAGTACCTGTACATGTTGCAGTGTAGCAATACCAGATATCAGGTGTAACTCCCATGCTGCTGCTTGCCGGACCATCAGGGGTGGCTCCAGTTGTGTTAAAAGCCTGATTTGTTACATTTCCAATTGATATGGCATTTGCGCATGAATCATTTAAGGCAACTGCGTTAGCAGTCTGTCCGGCAAAAAGAATAATTGAAAGCGTACAAGCCAGTAACCAAATTAATCTGTAATTTCTCATGATTTAATCCTCCAAAAAGATTTATTATTTTAATATTAGTTGTTGTCTATCATCAAATTCACAAATACCTATTGCACTATTTAATCCTCCAACAAACTTCATATATCATTTTTCCTGCTCGTTCTATGTTGAAGTAATTTGTATATTATCGAACTCACGACCGTCATTTCCAGTTGAATTATCGTACTGCTGGAACTTAATTTGCACATCCGAAAGATCACTGCTTCCGGCAGCAGATACAGCCTGTGCAATAATCGTATCCAAAGAGAAAGACTGCCCTGTAAATGATGTCGTCAAATCTGTGACCTTTATCCAGTTAAATCCATCAACACTTAGTGAAATTCCGTCTCCTTTATAATGTCCGGTAAAACTTGCAGCCAGAGCATCATTTTCATCACTTATAGATGTATGATCCAGTGTTAATGTTACATTTGTTTTTCCTGTCATGTCAAGGTGGAGAATAGCTTCATTTAACGAGTAGCTATAGTCAGAGCTATAATCATCCAGACGTAAAGCCCCGCTAACTACCTGAATTTGTCCCTGGTTATCGGAATAATATTCCCAGCCGTCAGCGGCTGAAGGTAAACCAGTACTAAAATCCTGATTATATGGCAATGTTTGAGAAGTATTTGCTGTTATATTAATATTATCGAACTCACGTCCGTCATTTCCATTTGAATTATCGTATTGCTGGAACTTGATACGAACATTTGAAACATCTGTGCTTCCAGCCGCTATTTTAGCAAGCGCGATTATGGAATCCAGCGAAAAAGACTGTTCTGTAAATGAGGTTGTCAAATCAGTGATTTTTACCCAATTGATTCCATCAACACTTAGTGAAATTCCATCTCCTTTATAATGTCCGGTAAAACTTGCAGGCAGAGCATCATTTTCATCACTTAGAGATGTATGGTCTAATGTCAATGTTACATTGGTTTTATCAGTCAGATTGACATGAAGAATAGCCTCATTTGAGGAATATGACCAATCTGAAACAGAATCATCCATACGCAACTTTCCATCTACGACCTGGATTTGTCCCTGGTTGTCAGAATAAAATTCCCACCCATTATTGATCGTAGGCATACCTGCTTCAAAGTTTTGGGTATATGGGACATCCTGAACTGTTGTGGCGGTAATATTGATATTATCGAAAGAACGTCCATCTTTTAGTGGTGCGATAGAATTATCATATTGCTGGAATTTAATACGTACATCCGAAACATCATTGCTTCCTGCTGCTGTTTTTGCGGCTTCAATAAGAGAATCGAGTGTAAATGACTGATTGATAAATGATGTAGTCAGACTGGTAACCGTTATCCAGTTAACTCCATCTACGCTTATCGCGATACCATCGCCTTTGTGATGACCTGAAAAGCTTGCCGGTAGTGCATCATTTTCGTCCGCATAAGAAGTATGATCAAGAGAAAGCACTACATCTTTTTTATTTGTCAGGTCAACATGAAGAATTGCTTCATTTGAAGAATAGGAGTAATCAACAACAGAGTCATCCATGAGTAAATACCCATTTATAACTTGAATTTGTCCCTGGTTGGTTGAGTAATATTCCCAGCCGTCAGAGTTTACCGGTTTGCCTGAATCGAAAGTCTGGACATAAGGTACATCCTGTATAGCTAAACCAGTTACTACAATATTATCGAACTCACGTCCGTCATTTCCATTTGAATTATCGTATTGCTGGAACTTAATGCGAATATTAGAAACATCGGTGCTTCCAGCCGCTGTTTTTGCCTGCTCAATTATCGCATCAAGTGTAAATGTCTGACCCGTAAATGAAGTAGTGAGGTTCGTTATTCTTATCCAGTTTATTCCATCGACACTCAAAGAGATAGCGTCACCTTTATAATGTCCGGAGTAAGTTGCCGGAATACCATTGTCTTCGTCGGCGAGGCTAAAGTGATCTAATGTTAATGTTACATCTTTCAGATTTGTTAAATCAACATGTAAAATTGCTTCGTTTGAGGAGTAGGACCAATCTGAAACTGAATCATCCAGTCTTAAGCGTCCTCCTGTAACCTGAATTTGTCCCTGGTTGGTTGAATAATATTCCCAGCCTTGAGATGCGGTTGGTAAGGTTGAAGAGAATTTCTGAGTATAAGGAGCCACCTGTGCGACTATATCTGATGTAACAGAAATATTATCGAACTCACGTCCGTCATTTCCATTTGAATTATCATATTGCTGGAATTTTATCCTCACATTCGAAACGTCATTAGTTCCAGCTAATGCTTTGGCTTGAGCTATTTTTGCGTCCAGCTCGAATACCTGACCTGTGAAATTATTATTTAAATTAGTAATTCTTACCCAGTGAATTCCATCTACACTAATAGAGATACCGTCACCTTTATAATGACCGGTAAATTCTACAGGTATTTCATTGATTTCATCTGCGAGAGAGTAATGATCCAGTGTAAGCTTTACACCTGCCTGGCCTGTTAAATCAACATGCAAAATTGCTTCGTTTGAGGAATATGACCAATCTGAAACTGAATCATCCATTCTTAAACGTCCGCCGATAACCTGAATTTGTCCCTGATTATCAGAATAATATTCCCAGCCTTGATTTGCCGTTGGTTGACCTGAACTAAAGTCCTGAGTGTATGGGGTTTGCTGAACTGTTAAAGCGTTTACTTGAATATTATCGAACTCACGTCCATCGTTTCCATTTGAGTTATCATATTGCTGGAACTTGATACGAACATCTGAAAGATTATTACTGCCAGCCGCAGCTTTAGCTAATTCGATTATGGAATCAAGCGAGAACGTAGTTCCAACAAAAGAAGATGTTAAATCTGTTATTTTAATCCAATTGATTCCATCTACACTAAGTGCGATTCCATCGCCTTTATAGTGTCCTGAGAAGCTTGTCGGGATAGCGTGATTCTCATCAAGAACAGAGGTATGATCGAGAGTTAGTGTAACTTCTTTTTTATCTGTCAAATCGAGATGCAAAATTGCTTCGTTTAAGGAATATGACCAATCTGAAACTGAATCATCCAATAATAAATGTCCTCCGACAACCTGAATTTGCCCCTGGTTGTCTGAATAATATTCCCAGCCTTGAGCTTCAGTGGGTTTTCCGGCTGAAAAATTCTGGCTGTAAGGTACAGTTTGAGTGGTCGCTGCCAATAATAAAGAATTGCTTTGCATAATATCAGCTTCAACTTCGTTATCAGTCTGTGTTGTTGGATCATCTGTTGGGCTTAGACCTGTAATATCTGCATTAAGCAGCAGTCTTGGTTCAAGACGTTCAAATACCGGGGTTTCTTGTTTGCGGTTTTTTTTCTGTAAACGTTGTAAAATACGATTTTTTCTTGTTAAACGTTTCATTTTTCTGTACCTCCAATGCCTATAAAAGCCTGTTTTTTAAATAGACGGAGAGTTTCAAAGATGAAGTTTTGTATATTCATGTAGTAAAACACCACTCCTGTCATTAAATAGTTAGACAAAATAAACACGCTTTTAGTTCCCATATATTAAATCTCATATAAATATTTTATTACCCAAATTAAATTAATAACTACTTACAAGTGCCATCCTGAACTTATTATGTAACGCATATTTACATTTCATTTTTATTTTTTTTTTGCTTCCATAAAGTATCTAATTTGAAATAAAGTAAATATAAGTCTGTCTTAAGCATTGCTATTGATATAACTCTTTTAATAACAGTATATTATGAAATTATAGTTGCTATTTTTTAAATACATGCTTATAAGTATTGTGATTGAATAATTGATATAATCGTTAATAAGCTTATATCTGGATGCTAATACACTAAAAATATATTGTGTTAATAAAGCAGTTACGAATTCCTTGACTATAAGCTTTTCTAAAAGTAAAATCTTTATAAATTAAAATACTAAGTTCCGATAACGAAACGTTAAAAATTAAATGCAAACAACTTAATTAAGGAAGTCATTAATGATTGATTTAACAGGAAAAATCGCCCTGGTAATCGGCGGCGGAGGCGGCATAGGACTCGAAATAGCAAAAGCTTTAGCCGTAGAAGGCTGTAATGTAGCATTGGCTGATTACAATGAAGAATTGTTGAAAAATGCAGAGAAGACAGCAGGAGGCGGCGTAAAATTTGCATGGAAAGCATGTGATATTACAAACCGTGACCAGGTTGCAGAACTATACAAATGGCTTGGCAAGGAAGTCGGTTCTATCGATATTCTTGTCAATTGCGCTGGTATTAATGTAGTAAACAGAATGATGGCGAATGTCGATCCGAAAGATTTTGACAGGATTATGTCGGTAAATACTACAGGAGCATTTAATTGCTTATACGAAGCTGTTCCTGTGATGAGAGAGAAAAAATCAGGATTAATCATTAACATAGTCTCAATAGCCGGAAGACATACGATAGCATTAGCTGGTTTGCCTTATGTTGCCTCGAAATTCGCAACAAGCGCTATGGGCAAATTCATCGGCCTCGAAGAACGTGAGAACGGTATCAATGTCACGAACATTTATCCTGGCGAAGCAAATACTCCAATTATCGACAAGAGACCTGTCCCTGTATCAGCGGAAAAGAGAGCACAGATGCTCCAGCCGGAAGATATAGCAGAATGTGTCGTTATGGTAGCAAAACTGCATCCAAGAGCGATTGTACCAGAACTGGTAATTACTCCAAAACATATGTTGTATCCTTAAATTAAATGAATAATTATTTAAAAGGTTAATATAGAATTACATCCTTTTGAGAGGGCGAAAAATGAGTACGTTAAGGTATTTTTCATGTGCGGTATTGATTCTTGTCACATCAGCTTGTTTCGCCGCTGATAAAAAAGCTGCGTCAGTAACAAAGGACGTTTTTGGTAAAACAAATGATGGAAATGATGTTTACATTTTTACAATTAAAAACAGCAACGGTCTTACGGCAAAGGTTATGGAATTAGGCGCACATATTATTCGCCTTGAAGTTCCTGATCGTGATGGAAAACTTACTAATATAGTAACAGGTTTCGATTCCATGCAGCGTTACAGAAGTGCCTTTGAAGGTGCAACTATAGGAAGATTTGCCAATCGTATTGCCAATGCAACATTTAAGATAGATGGCGTCGAGTACAAATCTACCTCCAATCTTCACGGCGGCCGTAATGGTTTCCATACCAAGTTATGGAAAGGTACTGAGTTTCAAAATGACAATGAAGCCGGCGTGAAAATGACTTACTTCAGCAAAGATGGCGAAGAAGGTTATCCCGGCAATCTTAAATGCACCGTGACTTTTACTCTGACAAATGAAAATGAACTGAAGATTGACTACGAAGCAGCAACGGACAAAACAACTGTTGTTAATTTTACAAATCACAGTTACTTCAATCTGGCAGGGGCTGGAAGCGGCCAGGTTATGGCTCATGAAATATATATTAATGCAGATAAATATACGCCATTCGACCGTTCACAAATCCCAACTGGTGAAATCAGTCCAGTAAAAGGCACGCCGTTCGATTTTACTGAGCCGAACTCAATAGGTTCAAAAATCACAGCCCTTGGCGGACGAGGTGGTTATGACCATAATTACGTGATTAATGGCTGGGACGGCAAAAAACTTGTACTCGCGGCTCGTGTTTCTGAACCTACTACCGGAAGAGTCATGGAAGTATTAACTACAGAACCGGGAATGCAGTTTTATTCAAGCAGAGGTGAAGCTTTTTGCCTGGAAACACAGCATTTTCCTGATTCTCCAAATCACCCTGATTTTCCGTCAACAATCTTGCGTCCCGGCGAAACATTCAAATCAGAAACTATATATAAATTTTCAACAAAATAATTTTCGAAGCTAATATGAAAATAGTAATCGCGATGGATTCCTTCAAAGGCACTTTAAGTGCTGCTGAAGTCTGTGAAATTATTGCATCTGTAATTAAAGAAAATTTACCCGAAGCTGAATGTATTATGAAACCTATCGCCGACGGCGGCGAAGGAACCGCTGAATCTATGCTCAAGTCTATTTCGGGCAAGTGGATTGAAAAAAATGTCACTGGCCCGTTATTTGATATGAAAGTAGATGCTGGTTTTGCATGGTTCGAAGAATCGAAAACAGCCTTGGTTGAAATGGCCAGTGCCGCGGGTATTCAGTTGCTCACAGATGAACAATTGAATCCAATGAAAACAACGACCTACGGCGTTGGAGAACTAATCAAAACCGCTATCGAATACAATCCAGAGAAGATACTATTTGCAATCGGAGGAAGCGCTACAACAGACGGCGGTACAGGCCTCGCGGCGGCTCTTGGATGGCAATTTCTTGATAAAGATGGTGACCATGTCGCAGGCTGCGGCGGGGGACTTAATAAAATCGTAAAAATTATCCCGCCTAAAGAGCAAATGAATATTCCGATTGAAGTTCTCTGCGATGTACAGAATCCTTTATGCGGCGAGCATGGAGCAGCGAGAATATACGGCCCGCAAAAAGGCGCTACTCCTGAAATGGTGGAAGAACTGGAAGCAGGACTATGTCACCTCGGAAATTTAATTAAAGAGCAATTAGGTCGTGACGTTCTCGAAGTCCCGGGAGCAGGAGCGGCGGGGGGATTAGGTGCGGCGTCACTTGCATTCATGAACGGCAAACTTGTCTCCGGAATTGATACGATTATAGAACATAGTAATATAGAAGCTGAATTACAAAATGCCGACTGGATTATTACCGGCGAAGGCTGCTTCGACACTCAAAGCCTCTATGGAAAAGTCGTAGCCGGAATTTCAAAAATAGCGAATAAAGCAAAAGTTCGTATTTCCGTAATCGCCGGACAGGTAAGATTGGACAAAAGCGAATACAAAAAAATCGGTATCGTATCCGCTCATAGCTGCAAGCCGGAAAATATGAATC
Source organism: Sedimentisphaerales bacterium (assembly GCA_016936075.1). Lineage (GTDB taxonomy): Bacteria > Planctomycetota > Phycisphaerae > Sedimentisphaerales > Anaerobacaceae > JAFGPS01. The sequence goes on from JAFGPS010000081.1 coordinate 8,853, forward strand.
TCGAAGAAGCCCTTGAAAAAAGCAGGGAGCTTTTAGCATCTGCTGCAAAAAAATTCGTAAACGAAAATCTTTTATAAAAAGACGAGTGGCGATTTTATAACTCTGGTACTTTCAAATCTATAATCGTAATCCATGCCCCATGGCCGTGGTAAGTGGTTGTCATTTTCTCTACTTTTGGAGTAATTGCTATCTTATCTACATCAAAAGAATAATCACTTGGGTAAGGTATTTCTAAGGTTGTTACTATTTCTCTTGGTGATTCTTCAGTACGTATTTTTACGGGTAAGTCCGCTCTAAATGATTTTCCCGAAGTATTGAATATTTCATATGAAACTATTGTAAGAAATTCCTTCCAGTATAAATTTGAAAATAAAGTAAATGAAAATTTTATTGTGCCATTATCTAAGTTCTGGCAATTTGCCTCAATTACACCTATGAGTGGCTTGTCATATCCAGTTGCATCTTTAAGGTCACTGATATATCCCTTAGCTTCTTCTTTCCAGATGGCACGAGCAAAAACAGGAACTGGTTTATCTCGTAGCATCGTCGCAACGACCTTGCCTTCTTTTGCATTATTTAGATTCGAAAAGATTTGCTCTGTATTTTCTATACGGTCAAGCAATTGTTCTATCGGCTCAAAGGATTCTCCCGTGACAGGTAATACATTTACTGTACCTGTAGATGAACTTACGCCGTTCTTAAATTCGCTGTGACATGTTTGAAGAAGCCATACATCAGAACGAATAAAATCGAATACGGCTTCCATTTCAAGAGAATTGTCCTGTTCGTCTTTTTGGTTTGGTATTAAAGCATTAATTTTACCCGGTGCCATTCCGCCGGGACTATCTAAATAATCAGAAAAAGTATATGAGGCGACAAGTGTACTTCCTGAATAATCTTTTTCACTTAAAGGCATATTCGTTTTAGCGTCAAAAATTATTTCAGATTTCGAATAGAGAACATCGTGCATGTAGGCCCATGAGGTAAAAGTGAGCATAGTTCCGGTAAATATTTTCGCATCGCGGCTTGTTGTATTCAGGGTTAGCTTATAAGTATCATTATCTAAAGTTTCGATTTTTGCCAGAAAAATTTCAGGATTTCTCGCTAACTTTGTTAAAGCGCAATCCAGGTTCAGACCTGTCGCTAAATTCTTTACCATTCGGTCTTTTTTGATAAGTGACATTTCTCTGTTCTGTTCATCAATATCAATTATCTGTGGCCGAACAAATGTATCGATATATTTCGTTCTGATATACGTTCCATCAGCCTGATAAAATAATTGTTTAGTCGGTTCGTTAGGACTTTCCTTACAACTCTGTAATTGTGACATTATGTTGCCGTTTTCATCGAACATGATAGTTTCAAGATACGGCTCTTCCTGTCTATACTGATAGATCAAACCTCGCCTTTTCTCAAGAGAGGGCAGGAGCCATACCTGGTTTGTTTTTATAATATCATCAATTTTATTAAGATCTACCTGAGTTGTAAATGTAATGTTTGGTTCATTAACTGTTCTTATAACTGGTCTGGGTTCATTTGTCACTGTCTCCAGATCATGGTATGCGTTATCGATAATCTTTTCAAAGGTGATTTCATATCGCTCGACATCGGAGAATTTAACATCTGTATTACTAACTATGAGCATTGAAATATCTTCAATTCGAATTTCTGGAATTCCTATTATTATGCCGCTGTTTTCAATTGTCTTGCCGGTTTTACCGAACAAGTTTCCATTTTTGTCAAAAAGAGCGCATGTTATTTCCCATTGTGATTTTGGCCATGAAGAAATTGCCGGATTTATCTTGAGTGAAATGGTTTGAGAATCATTAATTTTTGTAAATTCTGCTTGATAAAGACTAATGTTACTCGATGAATCTAATCCCTCAAGTTCTAAAGAAAGGGGGATTTCTTCATTATATTTTATTACACTGTTGTACGTACTTCGAATTGATTCGAGATTAAACTTAAAAGCTTCTGTGTTTTTTATATCATCCCATTTCCCACAATCAATTTTGACCTGTTGTTTTTCAAGTATGGCTTTGCTTATTATTGTGCCGCTGTTCTCTAATTGAGCTTGAATATTTTTGATAGTCTCTCCGTAGGAATCAAGTAAATCAAGGATAACCTGCCATGTAGTTTTAGGATACGAAGAATATGTAATATCAAAATCTGCGAATAATTTATCATTTTCCTTATAAAATTTCATAGTTGGATTATTGAATACTTTTGGATTGGTAAAATTATTTTCACCCAAAGAAATAGTAATAGGTGAATCAAGCTGGAAGGGAATATTTAAAGTTTTTAGAAGTTCTTCCTGCACATTATCAGATGCGATATTTCTATTTGTACAAGAGGTTAAAACAAAAGCCGTCGGGACAGTTATTACTGCGATTAATAACACTGATATTGCTGCGATAATTCCCGGCCATTTATAGAATTTCTTTCCCGGAGTTAGCATTATTTTTATTCTTTCCTCGATATTTTTTACCTTTCCGGCCACCGCTAATGAGGGAATCCGTCTTGCTCGTTCGTATTTAGCGGCTAAAAGTTCAACTATCGCATTGCTATAATCTTCAGGTAAAGCATTCAAACGGGCGATAGTCATTTCATCACAGCATTTCTCACGTTCGGTACGAATCTTCCTGTTCGTCCACCAGGCAAAAGGATGGAACCAGAATGCAGTTTGAGTAATTATCTGCAAAGAATTTACCAAAGCATCAAGACGAATCACGTGACTTAGTTCATGGCCAATAATACTTATTTGAAACTTCATTTGTTTTTCTTTTGTCATTTCGGTTGGCAGGTAGATACTACCTCGAACCAGACCCCATACGAAAGGCTGGTTTATCTTATCAAGCATCCAGAGTTTAGGTATTTTTGTTACGCCGTAATCCTTGAATAAATTCTCGATATCTTTTTTGTATTGTTCCGGTAATTCTTTGCGATTCTTCAGCAGCCATAACTCCGTACGAAAAGCATTGAACAAGAAATAAAACGCGAAAACAGCAATTCCGGCAAGCCATATAATTGCCAGAAATGCACGAGTGTTGTACCTTACTTTATTTTCTGCAACTACAGGTTGTGATTCTACTTTAGGTGTAACTGATTCGGATATAGTAGAAATTGGCAGGGGGACTTCTGATACAATAACTTCTGGTAATGAATAATGATAAGTCATATTCTCGTCTATTGCTTCGGAAGGACTTGATTTTATTTGTTCCTGCTCAGGGAGAACCGCAAGCTGTATATTGTAAAAAGGTGGTACCAGGCACTTGGCAAGGACAATCATCCAGAGAAGATAACGAACATGGGCGCTTTTATTTTTCAAAAGAAAAGATAAAAATGCGACTACTATTGCGAGAAGGGCTATTTGCCAGCTTTGAGTTATAAGATAATTTGTTATTTGAGTTAAAGTTGATTCCATAGTAAAACCTCCGCAACAAGAACCTATTTAGAATTCTTGCTTTTATTTATAAGTTCTCTTAACCGGTTAATATCATCCTCATCAATTTTTCCATCTTCGGCCAGGAACTGCACAAGCGGCTTAGGATCGCCGCCAAAGAGTCTGCTCAAAAAATCACTCACAGTTGTTTTAATAACATCCCGTTGCTTGATTGCAGGCCCATAAACGTGCGCCTTGCCTTCGAGACGATGATTCAAATATCCCTTTTGCTCAAGGCGACTAAGCAGGGTTTGGACAGTGTTGTATGCAAGCTTCCTCTCAGAAGGCAATAATTCTCTAATCTGTTGCACTGTCGCTTCTTTTAATTCCCAGACCAATCTCAGGATTTCGGTTTCTGTCGGACTCATCGACTTTAGAATTTTATTTACCATAACAGTTATCTCCTACAAGTGTAGTATTAATGGTACGAGTATATCCTACGTATGTAGGAGTTGCAATAGGGAAATCAAAAATATTTAAAAAAACTTCAAAATACTTATTAATAAGCTGAAATTTGAGAAAATATTTAAAATAAAAAGAACCTCCGATACTGATAGCAGGGAGGTTCTTTGTTTTTTAAGATAAAAAGTCTTTTATTGTCTTCTGACTTCGACTTTTGCGAGTTTTTCGTAGAATTGGAGGATTCCGCCGTGGTCATCTGCGCCGTGGCCGTCAACTTTTAAGGCCTGCATAATTTCCATTGCTACGCTTGAAAGCGGAACCGGGACGCCAACACTGTGTGCGGTGTCCAGTGCGTTTTGTAAGTCCTTGATATGTAATACAATACGGAAACCCGGTTTGAAGTTGCCTTCGAGAGCGAGAGGCATTTTCGCATTCAATACGGTACTTCCAGCGAGGCCGCCTTTGATTGCGTTGAATACTTTTTCCGGATCAACGCCGGCTTTTGTCGCGAGTGTCATTGCTTCTGACATTGCGGCTATGTTCAATGCCACAATTATCTGGTTTGCGAGTTTAGTTGTGTTGCCGCTGCCGATTTCGCCGACTAATGTTACTGAGCCGCCCATTACATCGAGGATGCCTTTTACTTTGTTGAATGTATCTTCCGGGCCGCCAACCATAAATGCGAGTGTGCCGTCTATGGCTTTGGGTTCGCCACCGCTTACAGGTGCGTCAAGCATGATAACGCCTTTTTTAGCGGCTTCTTTGGAGACTTCCTGGCTGGCCAGAGGGGCGATTGAACTTGTATCAATCAAAATCATTCCTTCTTTTGCACCATCAAGAACGCCATCTTTGCCTAAAACTGCTTCTTTTACTTCAGGAGAGTTAGGGAGCATTGTAATGACGATATCGCTTTTTGAGGCGACATCTTTGCAGGAAGTTCCCTTTTGAGCACCAGCTTCTACTACCTCAGCAACAGGGCCGGGAACAACATCGTAAACGGTAAGAGAGTAACCGGCTTTGAGAAGATTCTTCGCCATCGGTTTTCCCATAATTCCAAGACCAATAAATCCAATTTTTTCCATTATAGTACCTATTCCTTTCTTTGTATAAAATCGAAACAAAATTTTGGTTTTCAAACTGTAAGGTTCATAGGAATAAAAATTTAAGGAACGGCTATGAACGCGTTAATTATATCAAAAGGTGCTTTCTTGTCAAACTGTTCTTCTTTTGCAAAATACTATGACAAATCTGGAATTAATCAAAATATACAAAAAGTATAAGTGATATTTATAATACATTTAGTGTTAGTTATATAATATGGTGTGGAATAAGTAATCATTCTTTTTGAGTAGAATTTATTGAGCTTTATGAAAAAAAAATATTTTTTTTGTATTTTTATAGTCAACATTTTTAGTTCCAGATGCGCCTTAGACAATAGAAAGGACTAATTTTATTTTCCGGAAACCGTTTTTCTGGAAAAATTATATTAACTTTACTAGGAAAGGGCCTGTCATGAATTCAAAAACAAGTATTATAAGTATTGTAATTTTATTGTTATGCGGCGTATCTTATGCCGGAAACGAATTAAGTAGTTCGGAAAAAGAACTGCTTTTTCAAAAATTGACAAGCAATCCCAAAACTACATGGATACAAGCAGGAACAATGGAAGCTATTCATGAGGTTTACAGGGCGGCAACAACAACTGATGAAGATGTAATATTAAGCCAAATAAGCAAAAGAATCGAAGAATATCAAGCAGATGACAATAAAGCTGAAGCAGCCGTAGAGTTACAAAAAATGGTTCTTGATGCGATACCTTTCAATATTCGTTATCATTTGTCAAATGAATACACCATGAAGACGACAAAAGTTCTAAAGTTTGATGGTAAAAGGTTTTATTGTGATATTAATGTTGATTCCAGGGTGGATTCTGTAAAACTTCCCGATGAACTGAAAAGCAATTATAAGACTGATGAATTTAACATGGATTGGAATAGTAGAAGTATTATTTGCTACGATGGAGAAAAGAATACGATATACAATCCTTCAGTCAATCATGCTATAATCGATTCTGATGATAATTTTCCCAGTGGTTCGATATCTATTTTAAAAATGGGAATAATACATTGGGGATACAGCTCTTTCACGTATGATATACTTACTGAACTGCCATCTTCAGCGGTTGAAATATCTGTCGATGGACATTCTGGAATTAATCTAACATTAAATGATAAATCCGGTTCAGAGATGATATTTGTTCTTGATCCGGAAAAAGAATATGCTCCTTTGTCATGGGTAGTCAATACACAGGATTCTACGATAATTCATCTTTACAGCGATTATAAACTTGTATCAGATTCATGGGTACCAACTTCAATAATTGTTGAAAAATTCGATAAGATGACTAATAAACTGCTTGAAGGTGATTATATGACTATAAGCAAAATAAGCGGAGAAATTCCATCATCAAGCAGCTTTGTAGTCGATTTTGCTCCAAACACCATGATTGAATATACGTATGATATTACAAAACCTCAATTAAAATATTTCTATTCGAATTATCTAAATACAGATTTACTTTTAGCTGAAAGAATGGCATATATGGAATCAGAGGAAAAGCAGCTTCAGAACTGTGCAACTGCATCTTTACAATATGCCGCATTGCAATTGGGAAGAGATATCTTAAATTCACAGCTTTCCGAATTGGTTAATCCTGCAGACCTGAAAACAAATATGAAAGAGATGAAGAAATATGTTGAAAACCAGGGCTTATTCTGCAAGGTTGTAAAAACAGATTTACAGACACTCAAGGATTTGTCAGGGTGCAAGGCTATTCTGCATATTCCAGGCAAGAATCATTTTGTATTACTCGACCATATTGATCAAAGTTATGTATGGTTAATAGATTTGACGAAGAATAATTTTTATTATCGTATAAATGTGAGTTTTCTCAGTATGGAATGGACTGAAGGAACCGCGTTACTGCTATCTAATCAACCGATTGTTTTACAATCTGAAGTAATGGAAATTCCTGATGACCTGCTTATAGGTTACATAGGTGGTTCAGGCTACTCATGTACATATAGATTACAATATCTTACAATGATAACTTGTTTGTATATGCATCCAAATTGTTTTGGTATTTTCGAGCTTATATACCCTCAATGGGCTTGTGAAGTTGCTGAAAGCGGGACCTGTTATGAGGGATTCACAATTGATAAACTTACATGGCCATGTATTAATCATCCGGAATTACCTTATACTTGCGCAAGAAATCTTGACATGAAACAAGAATATTATACTTGGGGATGTAATCAATAAACTCAAACTATTACATTTGTAAAGGTGTATATACATAGCTTTGGCGGATTCATATATTGCAATCCGCCAAAGCAGTTTTTTCTGGGGCGGGTAACTTTAGAAGGAATGACATAAAGTGATTTCTTTTTTAAAATTTAAGTAGAATAATTTTGTGTTGAATCAAAATAAACCTGTTAAATCTGAATATGTTTTCTATTCAGCATGGTTAAATTTGACTTTTCGAGCGAATATTTTTATTATGTATAATTATGAAAAGAAAAGCTTTTACATTGATAGAATTGCTCGTTGTTATAGGTGTAATAGTAATTCTTACGGCAATTTTAATTCCGGCTTTGGGATTAGTAAAAAAACATGCAAAATTAATACATTGTTCCTCTAATGTAAAACAAATTACAATAAAATTAGTAGAATACGATATAGAAAATGAAACATTCCCTTATTCTTTTTTTTCAAAGAACAACATAGAAGTTCCTCCTGGAGGTTTTCTCGGAAATGACAGATATGGAGTCACTGGATGGCAATGGTTGAATTATATTAATGATAAAGAAAATTTAAACGTAAAAGGAGAATCTGTTTTCTGGTGCCCATCCAGAAGGATTGAAAGATTGGAATTTAAATATAATATACTTGTTGCAAATTATGGAGTTAACCAGTCTATCTGTAAGAGTTGGTCTGATTATAAAAAAGACGAATTTACAGGTTCTCCTTTAAGCAGTACGAATATATTAGTTCCTGCTCAGAGTCTTCTTGTTGTTGACAGCGGCTATGCTACGATTAACTGGAACCATGTAACCAATTCGCCACCGAATCCTTTAGGTCAAAGCAGCCTGGAAGATTATTCTTATCTTCCAGGTCTTGCGATGAATAAAGACAGGAATTTATTAGAAGGACAGAAAGATGATGCTATAAATGGCCGTCATTTGAATAAGTCCGTTAACATGGGATATGTGGATGGTCATGTTGATGATGTGAAGGCTGAAGATTTATTTATAGAAAAATCTTCAGAAGGTTATAAAAATCTTACGCCTTTATGGCTTCCACGGAAGAAGTGAAAAGAAAAATACTATGGAAAATAACTGCTTTTAATAGTATTAAATTCTTTATCACTTAAATATTCAATTGTCATAAAGGTTACCAGTGAGTATTCACTTTCTGCAGTAAGCTTTCTGTAGAATTCAACTTTGGTTGGGAGTTCTGTATCTGCTTTTAATATATAGCGGAACTTTATAAATTCCGGTTCACCAAAAGTAGCATATTCAATATATGACAACTCATACGCTTCTGTCTCCTCAACTATATTCTGAGAATCTGAGTCTATTGCCACTTTTTTCCATTCTGCTCCCGGTGGAACCTCAGAAATGCTGTAAAATGGTATGAGTCCAAGAGATTTATTTATGGTACTTTCGGCATCTGAAGCCCACTCTTGAGACTTCATTTGGATATTAGTAGAATCTGAATTAAGTTTTTTGGTTTTCAGAGATTTATCCTTTATATCCCATAGGGTTAAATTGTTATATTCTTTTATTATTTTTATATTCAAAGGACGAGATACCCATTGTTCCTGTGAAGATTCCGTCTGGCCTTGTACAAATGATGAGATATGTACATTATTAATATTGTCAATTACTGAATAAAGCTGTGCCAGAGTAAGAGCCTTTGCTTTCGGGGAATAAATGAACATAGCAGATAAGATAATCGCTGCCATCAATAAGCCTGCAATTCCCGTTTTAGACAGTTTTCTGAAGTTCTTTGATAATATATTACTCTTCAAGGCAGAAGTAAAATTGATTGTTGAACCTGAATTCGACACAGCAGCTTCCTGGTATGCTCCTGAAACCTCAACATGCACTGGAAAACCGGCATAGAGGTTTTCTGAATTTTCTGTGTTTGCCATTTGTTTTGATTCATCCATGCTATATTTTGTTATAGTATTAGAGTTTGGCTGCTCGTTAATATCGCTGATAATATGATGAAATTCCTGAATTTTTTCAAGACAAAATGGGCATCTTCTTATATGTGATATGCGAGATTGTATGGATTTAGATTGTTTATATTGGTTAATATCAATTCCATAAGGAAATGTAAAATCAAAGATATCGTTATATGATAGTTTGCTGCTTAAAAAGCAGGGTTTTGCGTTGTTTTCGATCTGAAGTTCATTACGAATCGATTCTCTGTATTGGTAAATAGTATTACTGCATTTGCTGCATGTGCAAAGATGTTTTAAAATCTGCTCATCAGATTCTTGAAATGCCATCATTACAAAAGCCATAATGTTAGAGTTAGCTTTTGAGCAATCTATATTGTTATTCTCTGTTTTAGGGGCAAAAAGCTGGCTTAAACGAGATAAATTAGCATTATTAAGGTTCAAATCACTGATTCTTTTAAGGTATCTAACGCATTCAGGACAATGGTCCAGATGTGCTGTTATTGGTGTTGGTATGCTGATTTTCATAGATGTATTAAGCATACTGGGTAGGAATGGTTTTACTAAAGCACAAGTAGTGTCTTGATTAATGTATGAAAAATGACGTTTCAATGAATTTGCAAGGAGCGTTCCTGTCTTTCCTTGTACATGCGGTTCAGTCTGTTCAGACTGTTTTATTGCTTTTTTTAGTCGGTATATCTGGTTCTGACAATTATTACATTGTTTGATATGGTTCAAAATATGCTCTGGGATTTCGCTTTTATCTTTTTGAAATAAGAAATCATAATAGTACAAACTTGTCTGTTCACATGTACTTTTATGGTTTTGGCTAATCATCATATCTCCTTATTTAAACATTGCCTATACAATGACGGACTTTCCGTAATCCGGTAGAAAGATATCTTGTGACAGACGTATATTTGATACCCATTTTATCTGCTACCTCTTTAATGCTATAACCATCTCTATATCTTAAAACAATTGCCATATATTTTTTATTAGGAGTATTTTTCTTAATTAACTCAAATATATTATTATTAGTTTCTTCTCTTATTAATAAGGCGCTTGCCGACTCTATTTTGTTGACTTTAAAATTGTAATTTTTTTGATATTTTGCAATTTTTTTTTCGTACGCTCTTATTCGTTGACATGAACTTGATAAATGATTGATTATTGCTTTATATAGAAAGCTTTTCATGTTTCTGACGTTTTCAGGAGCGGGTTTGGCTATAAGAGAGAGATAAAAATCCTGGAAAAGGTCATCTTCTGACATATTTGTTATATTTTGAGTACGTATTATCAAACGAATAAAATCTTCATATTCGACAATAATTTCACCTGCATACTCAATCTTTTTGAGATATGGCTCAGTTTTAGTACCTGATTCTAACACCTAAACAACTCCGTATTATTTATGTAATATTAATCAAAAAATATAAATAAGAAATTAATCCTCAATATTATTTATATTAAGTGCATTATACAAAAAATCGTCCAATAGATGCAAATAATTGCAGGAAATTTCTGAAATTATATATAATCATTGATATATTTCCTTGATTTTTACATGATAAAGGCATAATTATCAAGTAGTGGGGGCTAAAAAAGCTATATATTGTCTATATTTGCTATCGTTGCCAATTTTAAATTGAGTATGAACTGTAGATTAACATTTTATATTTTATTCTTTATTCCCGCTTTATATCAGGTAATTGTTCAAGCTGTTTTTTTAAGTCGGTCGCAAAGAGTATACCTCGCCATGTGAAAGGGGGATTGGGGCCGGGAAGCAGAAGTATTGACACAGGAACCCCCGGCTCATTATAAACTTTTTTTAAGGCTATTGTTGCAGGAAAATCCTGTTCCGTTGTATCAGCTTTAATCGGCAGGATGTTTTTACTTTTTATAAGGTTCGCAATATCCTTACGTGAATATACTGATTTTTCTACTACCTGGCAGCTAAAACACCAATCTGCCGTGAATTTAATTAAAACAGGCTGGTTAGAGTCGATAGCATTTTTTATTGCTTTATCATCGTAACTTTGCCAGTCAATAAGCTTTGTGGTTTCTGTAGAAAGAAATGTCCAGCCGGCAATTGATGCAAGAGTAATTGCAAAGATTCTTACAAGCCATTTTTTAGCCGGTTTTGTATTAAAATCAATCCATGTACCCCACATCCATGTACAAAAAGCTAATACAACAGAGAAATATAATACGCCATGAGCACGTGCTTCAGGCAATGCGATTATCAATTTAACAGCAATAATCAGCAGAATAAAGCCAACACCTTGTTTGAATATTTCCATCCATCTTCCGGGCTTGGGAAGTCGATTGAGCAGACCCGGCACAGACGTTAAAACAAAATACGGCAAAGCCATACCAAGACCAATAAACATAATACCAAAAGTCGATTTTACCAGAGGTTGAGATTGAGCCCATGCAAAAGCGGCGGCTAAAATTCCAAAGCTGCATGGTGTGCTTAAAACTGCCGCGAGAAGCCCCATTCCAACTGCTGAAAGATAACCCTTACCTGAACTTTGCTTGCTTGAAATCACTGAAGGCACAGTAAATGTGAATACGCCAAACATAAATAGTGAGAGTAGAACAAGTAAAAGTGCCATAACAGAAACAAAAACTGGATTACGGAACTGATCACCCCATTGAAGTACGGTTCCGGAGATAAGCTGCAATGCTATATTCGCACCTGCGAGAATAACGAAGAATAATAATACACCTATGCAAAATGATAATCCAAGAGCCACTGAAACACTTCGGTTCATTTTTGCCTGATTTACTATACGCATTACAATAAGCGGTAAAACAGGCCAAACACAGGGCATAATATTCAGCGTAAGTCCGGCTAAAAAAGCCATACCCAATGCCAGCCATATAGAACGGGATGATGATGTTTCAACAGGCTCTTCGGAAACTGAGGGATTTTCGATATTGACTTGAGTCCATGTTTCCCGATTGTTCCAGTTCGCCTCTATCTGTATGGATTTAGTAATAGGCAAAAGACAGGTTGCACTTGTACATACCTGACCCGAGATAGTTATGTTAATTGTTGAAGTTGATGTTTCAGGTGATTCATAATTCTGTATAGGAATGAAAACAGTGAAATTACCTGCATAAACATCAGCTTGATTGCCTAAAGGATCATTGAATATTTTACTTTGAGGCAAGTTCGGCTCATCGAAAGTAAAATCATCTGATTCTGCTTTAATAGTAAGAATATATTCAGGAACAGGTGCTGTTTCAGGATTTGCATAATAATGCAGGTCGCTGGTTCCCTCGAAAATTGCAACGAAACCAAATTGCGAATTCAGCCGGGCAGGTTCAATGTGTATTTTGGAATACTCCTGTTCATACTCTGCAAATAAAATACTGGCAGAATTTGTATCAGGAATAGCAGAGTTTGAGCCATTTTCATTTCCCCATGCACAAAAAACAGATAATAGAATAATTACCCAAATATTTTTAGAAAAAAGCGTTTGTTTGCTTTTCATAGCGAGATTTTTCCACAACAACACCCAAAGTAAATCGTATCAAATTACTTTATTGAGGCGATGATTGCTCTTTTTCATTTTCTTTTTCATTTTGCTCATGGTCAGCATCACTGTTACCATTTTTGGCTTGCTCCGCGGCAAGTAAATCTGTTACAGTCGGTTTATCGATAGTACCGCCATCCAGAATCAGTTTTACATCTTCAGCATCGAGGGTTTCGTATTTTAACAGGGCCTTGGCTATTTTATCGACATTATCCTTGTTTTTCTCGATTAAATCCCGGGCTTTTTTCATTGCATCGTTTGTAATTCTTTTTACTTCATTGTCTATTGCTTCAGCGGTTTTATCAGAATAATCTTTTTCTCCCGGTACAGGATAAAATGAATTACCCATTCCTGAATCAGGGCTGTAATTAACTAATCCCAGTTCTTCGCTCATTCCCCAGGCAGTTATCATTTCTTTTGCGATGTTAGTAGCCTGTTTAATATCCGAAGAGGCACCACTTGAGATATCGTCGCAGAAAATATCTTCAGCAATTCGACCGCCGTAACATACCTGCAAGAGTGCCATTAAATACTTTTTGGTAAATATTGTTCTGTCTTTTTCAGGTAGTGAAAATGTTGCTCCACCCATTGGCCCGCGTGGAATAATGCTTACCTTATGAAGCGGATCACCATCTTTTAGTAAAGATTGTATGAGTGTATGTCCTGCTTCGTGATAAGCAACGATTTCCTTTTCATTTTTGTCGATAACTCTGCTCGTTTTCGCTCTTCCCCAGCGAACTTTGTCTCTTGCTTCTTCTAAATCTGCCATTTCAATAAAATCTTTATTGGCCATAGTAGCCCCTAAAGCCGCTTCATTTATAATGGCTGCAAGGTCTGCTCCGCTGAACATAGGAGTTACACGAGCCAATCTTTCAAGGTTGGCGTCCGGACCCATTTTAACTTTCTTTGCGTGAACTTTGAGAATTTCAGCTCTTCCTTTCAAATCCGGCAAAGACACAAAAATTTGTCTGTCAAATCTTCCTGGTCGAGTCAGAGCATTATCGAGAATATCGGCGCGGTTTGTAGCTGCTATTACAATAACCTGGTCATTAGTATCAAAACCATCCATTTCGACGAGAATGGCGTTGAGTGTTTGCTCACGTTCATCATGTCCGCCGCCTACAAAGCCTGGACCGCGTTTACGTCCGATTGCATCAACTTCGTCAAGGAAAATGATACAGGGAGAATTTTCTTTTGCCTGTTTGAACAAGTCGCGAACACGAGAAGCACCGACTCCGACGAACATTTCGACGAAATCACTACCTGATATGCTGAAAAATGGTACGTCAGCTTCTCCGGCAATAGCTTTTGCAAGTAATGTTTTTCCGCAGCCGGGAGGTCCGACAAGCAGAACACCTCTTGGAATACGTCCGCCGAGTCTCTGAAATTTCTTGGGATTCTTAAGAAATTCTATAATTTCAGTGACTTCATCTTTGGCTTCTTCAATTCCAGCTACGTCTTTGAATGTTTCCTTGGCTTTGTCTTTTCCGTGAAGTTTATGTTTACTTCGACCGAATGACATTAACATTCCGCCTGCACCGCCGCGAATGTTCCGGAAAAGGAAGAAGTAGAAAATTCCTACAAAAAACAGCAGAGGTAATACCCATTGAATGAGAATAATCATCCATATACCCGGCTGAGAGGCATCACTTTCTATACCGCTTTCATCAATTATCTCTCCAAGTTTTCGACCATGTACATCGGGATTAAAAGAAACTTCGAAAGTTTCTTTTATATTGTCCTCGGAATTAATATAATCGTCGGTAAATTGACCTGATATTATATTTTCCTTTACAGTAAAATGCTTAATATCTTTATTCTCGATGTGCTTGACAAATTCAGTCCATTCGAGTTGTTCGACATTCTGATACTGATTTAACATCATCAAAGCAGAGAAAAACAAGACAATTATAATGATATATGTAACTGGCGTACGTCTCTGAGGCGGCATAACAGGTGGTCTTTTACCGGATTTATTCTGCTGGTTAAATGGGAGCCTTGATGGTTTTTTATTTTGTTGTTCTGTCATAATAAATTTTAAATTCTATCTTTCGTAAATTAAAAAAGTGTTACTACCATTTTTTTTCCATTAGTTCTACGATATTCTGTGCAAGATTGTTTGCTGCAAGACTTGAGCCATATTTAAAATCCTGCTGCTGGTAATCAGAATAGGTTGCTGATGCACCAATAGTTTTGTTATCTATCAGCAATTCTCCTGTTTTAAGATTTTTCCAGTTCACTACTGAATTTACTCCAACTTCTTTTTCGAGTACATGACCTGTTTGCCGTTCGATATTGAGTGCGAATTCACCAATGGATATAATCTGGCCGCTTATTACTGTATCAGCATAATCCTGACTTGATACTATTTTGAATGGTGTTTGAGCTTCTATACGCTTTGCCAGAGCATCGGAAAGTTCGTATTCGACACCTCTTCTGAACGTTTGATTGTCAAACATTTTCACATAAACTGTCTTTATTTCATCAGGATATATAGATTCATTAGAATAACCGGAAAATATCCCGCATCCTTGAAATAAGAGCAAAAGAAAACAATAAATACAGATATAAAAAAATATTTGCTTTTTATATTTGGATTTAAAATAATCTGTTTCCATGTTACCTAAATTAACTTTTTGTGTTTTCATTTAGCTTATTTTGTGCTATTTCAGCGCTTTTGCTTTTTGGCCAATTGTTTATTACCATATCAAAGTACAAATTTGCAGATTGAATGTTACCCATTTTTTGATAGTACAAACCTATACTAAGTTCTTTATAAGCCATTTGTTCGGATATTATATTCAATATTTCTTTAATTCCTGCTTGTTCAGCATATTCTGGATAGTATGTTTTTAACATTTCATAATAACTTCTGGCTGAACGAAGACTGGATGCATCGTAAAATGGTTTCCTGGATTCAGGATTTTTATCGTATATAGCATGTTTTGCCTGGGCCATTCCAAGCAGGGCATCTCTTTTTATTATGTTATCAGTTTTTCCTAAAGAATAAATTTCATACCATTTAAGATAGGCTTCGTTGAATTTTTCTCTTTTTTCATAATTTTTAGCGATTTTGACAGAAGCATCTATTGCAATTTGTGAATCAAAGCCGGCATGGTCTATCATTTTTTCTAAAATGCCGATTCCTTCATTATCGCCTTTTATGGCAAAAAGGCCGAGAACGACCTTCTTACGGCCATTTAAATAGGTTATTCCTATTTCATATTGTCTTTTAATAGCCATATTTCGAAGGATACTATCAGTATATTTCGAAAGTAATTTATCATAGCTTCTCGCGGATTCTGTAAGTTTCATTTGTGAAAGAAGCAGTTCAGCCTTGATAAATAAATTCAGTTCTTTGCCTGCAAGTTCCGGATACTTTTTCTTGATAGAGGCGAATTGTTTTTTTGCGCCTTTTGTTTTACCTTTATTAACAATGTTTTGAACTTCAGCAAGATCAACCACGAATTGTTTCTGTTCGTCAGTTGCGATAAGATCCCAATTCTGGTCTTCCTGTAAGAACCATGTATTTGACGCGTAAGCCGATACATTTATTAAACTGTACGCTGCAAATAGGCAGATAAATAACTTTTTATATTTCAGCATTTTAAACCTGAATTCATTTTATCTTTTCAAAACACTTTTACCAACAAAACGGGATTATAACTGATTAATTGGTTCTCTGCAAACTAACAGTTGAAAAATTGCAAACTTTTGTTGTTAAGGCAAAAATCAATAAAAACAGGAAATTTCTCCGCTTAAATATCAATCTCAGATTGTACTTTTTCGCTCCTGTGCTATACGGACAGGCTGATTAATCTCTACGGCCATCTCATTTGCCTGCCTGTCGCCCGTCGAGAGCCTCTGGGTCGAACGAAGAGTCTCCTGGGGATCGAACGAGTTGCCGTAACGATATATAATAGTTCCAGGCTCAAGGATAAAATTACCGATAAAGTCACCGACTTTAGCCCAATGCTCACCTTTACCCGGCTCATCAATCAAAGCAACAGAATCTTCCGGCCGGTCACGATTATAACTCGTCGAAAGAAGCTTAAACTTCGCACTTAGCCTCGGAGCATTATCTGGAGGCGATGGAATTACCTTGGGTTGCGGCGGCTCTATCTTCTTTACCACTTTCGGCGGTTTTGGTTGATCAATAATAAGAGCAAATTCACCTGCCTGACTGACAAGAGGAGAAACTCTTTCCTGATCACTTTCTATAACTATATTCCCTGAATTCTGAAAGACATCAACTATAGAATACCCATCATTTTGCATATCATTATGCGTATAAACAAACCACTGGTTTGCACAGAGTACTAACATCAATTCTGCACAAACCAATGCTAATATACTAAACAAATTTAATAATGTCTTTAACACAAGTTAATACAATATTTGTTATCAATTAAGATTTGTTAAGTTT
>JAFGPS010000082.1 GCA_016936075.1 Sedimentisphaerales bacterium
CCGTCCATCATTCCACCGCCGTAGCCACCGCCTGCGCCATAGCCGCCCATCATTCCACCGCCGTAGCCACCGCCTGCGCCATAGCCGCCCATCATTCCGCCACCATAACCACCACCGCCGTAGCCACCCATCATACCGCCCATCATTCCGCCCATAGATGGCATACCTACGAGGTCGCTTATATCGTATACACGCTGAACCATTCCTTCTTCTGGTTTTTCTTCTGAATTTGTACTCTCAGTTTTTTCAGATGTGTTAATAATATATTCGTTGGGTGAAGGGCCTATCATGTCTTCATCGTTGTTATTAAATGCTGCTGTGCGGCGTTGCGTTTCCATTTGTTCTGATGATATGACAGTTGGTTTTATCAGTACAATGAGATTCTTTTTCTCTTGAGCTGATTCCGGATTATTTGGGTCAGGTTTTACTTCTCCCATGTTCGCGATAAGTGTTTTTCCACGGAAAATTAATGCAGTTGATTCCATTTCCCTTTGCGTAATAAGTGGAACCTTATCCTTATGGATTTCATTAAATGTACGCTCCTTATAACCAGATATGAATCTATTTTTTAATGCTAATTCCATAACAATGTCATTATCATCAGTTATATGCGGCGTGAATGTACCAGTAAAACCTATATCCGTTTGCTCTATTACGGGAACAGGAATTTCGTTTCTATTACCTGGTTCTGTATAGCCGGTGACATAAGGTATCTTTGACATTTTTGATATTGTTGCTTCTTCATTATCTAAAACAAGTAATGCCGGAACTGCGAGCTTCTTAATATCATCACTTTTCTGATTGAATAGAGAGTCAATTTGAGAATCATCGATAATTGCCGTTGAAAATAACCATTTATTAGGGTCTTGAGGCATTGCCATTCCGGCCATTGGAATTGTAACACCTTTAAGAAGTTCTTTAAGAGTTGCTTCGTCTTTAAGGTACTTTTCATTTACTTCCAAAAGCTTAATCTCAAATAGAACTTGTTTTGCCGGAACTTCTAACTTTTCGTCAGTTTTATTTCCCTGTTCTCTTTTTAAGAATCCTGGAGTATAGCCCTCGATCCAATTGATTTTATATTGGCCGTCTTCCATCTTGAAATTAATAATCCAAAGTTGGTCATCATAATCAGCCGCGAGATAGAAAGTGTCATCGTTATAAGAGACTTTTCCAGGAAGTAACTGGAGAAATTCTTGTTTATCCCAGGTAACAAAAGCTCCATCTTCAAGTTGTTTCATAGCTTTATTAAATATTTCCAAACCCATATCCTTTGAGCTATGAAATTCTACTATTTTGTAATCCTCAGTTAAAAGTTCCCACGCCTTGTCATATTCCTGAGTTACTAAATAGTTCTGAAATCTTCTAAATGCTCGGTTTATTTCAATTACCTGAGTTTGATTGGCAGGGGAAGTCTCGATAGTTTCTGCCGTAGAAGGTTTCATGTCATTTGAATCGAACTTTCTGAAAAAGAAAAGGTATTGGTTGTATTTATCATTCATTTTTGGAGGATTGTATAACGTAAGCCGCAATGAGCAATGTTTATTGAATGGTCTGTCAAATTTATAAACCGCTCTTACTATTTCAGTTTTTTGCGGCTCAATAATCATGAAATTATTTTCCATAAGACTGCCAATACGGTGTTCACCATTTTCATCAGGTGATGAAGCTATAAAATCTGCACCGAATATCTGTTCTTCCTCGGTTTTATTTTTTACTTTGATATATACTTCATTTATACCCGAATGTACCGGCTTAAAATCAATATCCAATAATTCAAAATTTTCTTTTAGTTCAGGATTTTTTAATTGGGTCTCTAATTTATTTTCTGATTTAACAGGTTTTATTTGGACTTCAACTAAGTTGACTTGGCTATCATCAAACCTATGATTCGGAACTGCGCCGTAAACATTAGCTTTCCATGCAGTAATCATGAGAGTTTTAATTAAGTAACTACCATCGCCAATAATTTTGTTCGGATCAGTGAAAGAAGCATCCCAATTATCATGTTCTAAAAACATGCCTCTTGTATGACGTTTTGTAGTAAGATTTAAATCGAAGTTGGATCTTATCTCAAAGTCAATATAACCGGCGTAAGCTGGGAAGTCGTCTTTTGTTTTGCCGATATGACTTTCACGAACCTGCTGTATTATTATTTTTCTTTTGTTATTGTTATTAATTTCTACATATTGGCCGGGTTCTAATAAGTTAAGATTAAATTTGACTCGTATAGGCTCAGAAGTAAATATATTATCAGATAAAACTTTCAAGTCATCATCTTGTTCGTTAGGGACAATAGTAGCTTTGATAAGGATTATTTCATTATTTTCTGTTAAAGTTTTTGATATTGTTTTAAGAAACTTACTTATAACAGGTGTATTTCTTAATATTGGTGTGCTTTTTTCCATATCCTGCAAAGAAATCTGTTTTCCGCCAAGCATAAGCAATGTTTGATTGCCGGCAAGCAGGGAATTTTCGGTATTGTTCTGGTCAGCTCCTTTATTAACATCAGACATTAACATCATGAAAATATTTGTTATTGATGAAGTATTCCTACTTTCATCTATGCTTTCTAAAAGTTCCTCTTTGTTAATGGAATCTAAAGTAAACATGTAAGGGCTGCTCGAATTACCCACTCGGTTTTGTGACCATTTGTTGGAATTTTTCAATGAATCAGAATCCAGTCCGGCCTGCTCTAAAAATATCTCGTCAGCTTGTATGAACTGCGCTTCGATTAATACTTTTGTGCCCGAATTAGGATTTTCATTAATTATTGGTTGAACTTCGATTTGATCGGAAATAATACTACCTGCATTCAGTGTAGTTGATTCGGGTAATTTCCCATTTTCGGAAACAAACCATTTTTCTACAACGTTGCTTGTCCTCTCGAAAGTCAATCCAGTCTGTGCGTTAAGATTTTTCAGGAGCATATCGAGTTGTGTATTATATCTGTTACTGTTCTGCTCAAGATTTCCAAGGTTCGATGAATCGTGATTGCGCCATGACATTACAGTATCTTTCGATTCTGTATTGTCGATTATGTTCATATTTATTTTTCTTCCGATCCATGGAAGAAATTTTGAGATTGTCCCGGTTCCGCCTCCGACGCCATCAATGTAGGTATCAGTATTTTTTGTTGAGATGAGAACATATTCATCATCCTTGACATTTGGTAAAGATTGGAAATTATATTTTCCTTTGGCAATAATAACTTCATTTTCTTCATTCTGCTTAATAAATTTTATTTCCCTTCCCATTTCATCTTTAAACATTTTTTCGAGAGCGGCTAAAACTTCCTCTTTAGAAGCGTCCTTTCTGACAATCCAGTCACCTGCAAAACTTGTTCTCAGGATCTTTTCCGGGTCATTGAAGTCATAGTTCATTAAGCCGATAGATTTCTGTAATAGAATTGAAACAGGCATGGAAGCACCGCCTACAACCGCTCCTTTGCTTTCCAGATTTCCATCCCATAGAAATACATATGCAGAATGCAGGTCCATGTTGTCTCGCACCGAATTTTCGCCTTTGTTATTCAATAAGTATTCATGTCGTTCAGGAATAAAAGATGAGATTCTTTTCAATACTTCTCCGTCTTTGAGGCTGTATAACGAATTGAATTTTTCTTCCCATGAATTCGGGTCGAAGTCTTCTGTTGCTGAAACAATATCCGGAAGTGCATTCTGATTATGCTCTCGATCTGCTCCTGAAACATACTTCGTATCCTGAATTCTATCATTTACTGTTGTACCGATTGGTATATCTACATCGAAGTAACTAATATTGAAGTCTGGATCGTTTACAACAATATTACTTGTAGTGACAGTAGATTTATCTATAGGCAAGCCTTTATTATCCCAGTGAACGGTTTCTCCACTGATTGGGAACCAGAAACCTTCAGCAACCTCTTCGTATTTTGCCTTGCTTTGAGATTGTAGTTCTCCATTCTGATTAAATTTATCTTCAAGAGTACATACATAGCCTTGAGATGGATCAACAATTGCCTTTATCTTTCTTGTAATATCTTCATTAATCTGATAGTTGAATGAAATGCGGTAGGTACTATCTTCCAGTTCTTCTACCTTTACCGGTTCTTCTGCTTTTATTGCTTTTTCTAAATAGTTACATAACTCTCCTGTATAAGTTCTCCATGGATGTCCTAAGCGAATAGCCATATTCGGAGTTTTTTCAATAGTTGCACTTGCCGGATAGTTGTTATGTTTTGATAATTGAACAGATTTTTGGCCGTTCCAAGACAATATCATCAAATCATTATCTGTAACTTTTTCACCTGAAGAGTCAAAAGTTTCGTTTGTCAGTTCAATTTTTACATGTTCAGCATTATCAATTGTACACTGTAAAACTTGATAGCGATTTTCAGGAACTGTATTCATGAGTTCTTTTAGCATTGCAATTTCTACCTCTGATCCACCATTTGCTATCCTTTCTTGTATTTCGTTTTCATACATTTTGGGATCTTGCCATAAATTATTTTCTGATACATATTGAATATTCCTGGCTTGCGAGCGATGTTCCAGCATTTTTCCCAAAATATATTCAGCGGACGATACCTTTTTGTTATCTTGTATTAATTTGTATTGGATCTTTATTGAATGGGTTCCACCTTCTTTTTTTGATTCGAGGATTTGAAGGATTCCTCTGTTATCGAGTGTCTGGAATAAATATGTTGTGGGTAATTCAACTGCTGCGCTCATCAATTGCGTTTGGCCAAGCGGCATTTTGGCGAAAGCTTCGTTACATGCCTGGGCAGTGACTTTGTCCCATCGTTCATTGCTTACAGGAATCACCATGCAATGCAAAGTAGATAAGCCGCATAAATCTGTATTATTATCCCTGCCGTAATATATATCTGTTCCGATAGTTGCGTCGATACCGTTTTGCTCGAACCAGTCTCCATGCTCGCTGTTATGAAGAAAATCTTTGGGTACATCAAAAATATTTCCCGTATCGAAGTCAATAAAGCAGTTTTTAGACTGCGATATACTATGAATGGTTCGTTCTATTACAGGCCCGAAGGCTTCTTTATCATTAACAGTTGATTTATCCAGTATAGCTTTTATCTCCTGGTCTTCCTTCGGTCTGGCTTCGCTCATAGATGGGTCGTTACCTATTCCATAATCAAAAGGTTTGATTCTAAAATTTGTTCCTTCCGGGTAGTTTATCGAAAAAGTCTCACTTGGAATATTTTCTCCGAACTTTACATCGCTTACTATTACTTTTTCTTCTAAGAATTTCTCATTTTGATTTTCAAAATTATATCTATATCGCTCTCGTTCGCTGAAAAACCAGAGTCCGTTCGGATATTGTTTTAATTTGATGATATCTTCATAATCCGTAGTACCATTATTACGTATACATTCATATTTAATAACGTTATAACCTTTGCTTTTGTCTATTGTATGCCTTCGCAATGATCCATTTGGATTATGAAAATCAAGAATTAAAATATCAGGTTCATTACCTTCTTTTATTGTATATAAGTATCCTTTTATTTTTTCCTCATCGAATACCGCAGGTTCCGTATTTCCAAATAACTCTTGCTGTAATAAATATGGATTTCCAGTATCTAAAAGTACTCCTCCGATTATTCTTCCACGAGTTGAAACGCCAGTAACTTTTTCCAGTCTGCGCTCGACAGATCCATCGAAAGCATATGTAATTTCCATAATATGTCCGGGATTATTAGGATCTCTTGAGTAATAGGATTCCTGCAATTCGTGAAGCATGGAACTGTTTCCGCTAAGTGATGCTATCCATTTTCGTTTAGTTAAAATAGGTTCATTTTCAGTTGGTGGATTACCAAAACCAGCTAAAAATCCTGTACTTCCGGGCATTTCTATGTGCCATTCGATTTGCATATTATCGAAAGGTCTTTGTGCCTGCCGCACTTTATTCAGAACTGCTTCCGCATCCAAATCAGAGTTATTGTCATTCCGGCTGGAAGTAAATGCTATAGTCGTTGGAATTGCAAGTGCGATTAAAAGCAGGATTACAGTTAAAGCAGGAATCCAGCTTAAAGCGTTTTTCTCGGATGAATCTTTTCCGATGAGTCTGCAAATTCTTGAGAACAGATTTCCTCCTGTTGCCGCTATGGCGAACTGGTCGCGGCCGCGTATCTCTTCCATCGAAGCCAATGCTTTTGCGTAATGTATCTTGTCGCCGCATACAGCTACGGCTATATCATCGCAGCAATTTTCTCTTTCATGACGGATTTTATGCGAAATCCACCATACGGCGGGGTGATAAAAACCTAAAATTTCTACTATGGTTTGGATTATATTTACAAGGTAATCGAATCTTTTTATATGCGCAAGCTCGTGAGCCAAAATTGCTTCGAGCTGCTCAGTCGTTAATCCAGTTAATGCACTTGCGGGCAATAGAATTACAGGTTTCAGCCAGCCTACTACAGTAGGAATCTGGACCAAAGCAGACTCCAGAAGTTGTACGGCCTGAGTTACGCCAAGTTTTTGAGCCAACACTTTTAGCTTATCATTAAGCGAAGAATCTACCTGTTTTACCATTTTTCTTCGTAATTTCTGTAATTGCGCATATCCTCCGAGATGCCATATCGCCAGAGCGAAAACTCCGAGCAGCCAGAGAGTGACAATCGCTGAAAGTTTCGGCTCGATAAATGTCACTGCTTTTTCTTTCCAGTTTATTTGTCGCTTAGTGACAACCGGTTCAGGCTCAAAATAAACAACCTTTGCTGGTTCTGCTTCTGCTGGTGTATCGAAAGTTACTTCCCTTTGTGTAATTGCCGGTTCAATAGCAAGAGGAGTCATTTCTACTATAGCGGCGGGGGGAGTCTCAACTTTGATGAACTGCATTGTAATAAATGGTAATGCCACAACAATCAGCAAAGCAAAGCAGGCAGCGATGTATCGTGTGTTTGCAGAGAATCTCCGCATAATTCTCAACGCAAATGTCAGAACGAAAGCAACCGCCGCTGCCTGCCATATGAAATGCAATAATACCCAACCGATTTTTTGAACAACTTCATAGGAAATGAAATTTTCAATTGCGTACATGATTATATTCCCTCAATTTCCTCTATCATTTTTTTGATTTTCTCAAGCTCTTCAGATGAGACTTTTTTCGCGGAAAGTGCTCTCATAACGAGTTTTTCCGCTGAGCCGGCAAAAGCCTTGTCGAGCAAATCGCCGACCAATACTTTTTGCGCTTTTTCCTGAGTTACGCCGGGCTTATATACATGTTTGAACTGCGAATCATCCCTGACAAGAAGCCCTTTTTCAGTCATTATCTGCATGAGTTTTAGCGTTGTAGTATAGCCAATATTGGCGTTTTTGCTCATAATCTCGTTGACCTGACGTACCGTGCATGGGCCGTTATCCCAGAGGATTCCAAGAATTGTCAGTTCCCTTTCCGTGGGTTTAAAATCTGCGGTTTTTGCCATTATTTATCTCCTTTGTATTCGTTTTGCGTGATGCTTATCGCGTTCTGCGTATTACTAAGTGCATTGCACGCTTTAATTTCCTATATCGGTTAAATTATACGAAAACTTTCGTACAAGTCAACGAAAAAATTCGTACTTTAGAAAATATTTTTGGGATTGTGTAAAAAAATAAGCTAAAGCAGGTATAATTCCGCTTTAGCTATCAAATATATATGAAATTATCCGATGTTTGTTATTAGAATTTCGATGTAAAGTTGAATCCGATTGTGCTGGACGACCCTGTCGTTTGATATTCGAGATTTAATGAAGTAAAAACATCAATATCAGCATGTAATCCAATCCATCCGCCAAATGCAGAATCATTAGTGATATCAACTTCTGTATTCGTCCTTAAGTTTGATTTTGCTGTGCCGTTGACCCATTGAAAAAGCGGGCCACCAAAAATGGAATAACCGTAAGAAATTTCATATGATATTCCTGGTGCAATTTGGAATATGTACAAGTCTGCATCGACATCCGATTCAGTTGTAGCTATGAATTCCATACTTCCATCTGTTGTTTTTTCTTTATATACACTCTCTTGAACTGTTCCGCTTACACTGAGCCATGTTAGCTGGCATGCTACTCCGGCCTTTATCAATGATTTTTCATAAAAAGTATATTTTGTTCCAATTTGAGCCGCATGTCCTGAGCTTCCATCAAGTTCAAAAATACTCTTCTGCTTGTATTCATTATTATTTCCCCATGGTTCGCTTTTTTCATCACTGAAACTGCCTGATTTTGCTATTCCGAAACCGACAAAAACTTCCCAGTTATCTTTGATACCATAACCTGCCTTTCCAAGCAATAAGTTAATGTCTAAACCATCTACAGTACCTTCGGTAAAAAGAGATGAATTGCCTGTGTTTTCGGCATTAAGGTCGATTTTTGACATGGAATAGTCCACGCCAAGGCTCCACCAGCCTTTCTGGAAAAGATTAGCCGATGGCTGACCCACTGGAGCTATGCCGAAAGTGACTGAGCCGCTCAAACATATTAAGATGGTAATACAGAATACCGTTCTTTTCATTTCGTCCCCCTTATTCTCCGCATTGCATGAAACGTCCTGCAATTCGCAAAGTATTTACTGGAAACATCTTCCTGATGAGATTATCCATTTTGTGTTAATATACCATATTAACATGTCTATTTCAAGAAAAAAAAGCCCCGAAAGCCTAAAAAGGCGAGAATATAAAGAAGTTCCAATAAAACAGCCAATTCCAGTAATAAAAGTGAGCTGCAATGTTAAAATTGATATTCTAAAGCTGGAATCTTTTCTTTTAATTTTAATATGCCTTCTTCCGTTACTTTTGTGTCTATCAGAGCTAAATAATTCAATGAATTAAGTCCTTCCAGGTAGGTCAGGCCATCGTCTGTAATTGCCTGACCGTCAAGAATCAGTGAGTTAAGCGACTTAATTTTCCCTAAATGTTGTATTCCTTTATCAGAGATTTCTAACTTTGCCAAATAAGGGAATTTTCTGATTTCGAGGGTTTTTAAGTTTGTCAAAGAAGTTAAATATGCCAGGTCGTTATCGGTGACTTGTATAGAGTTTAGTTTTAAAGTTTCCAGTGAAGTTAATCCTTCCAAAGCCGCTAAACGGGTATCACCGATAAATAGATTGTTAAGCTCAAGCCCGGTAAGGCTGGGAAGTTCTTTTAGAACAGATAATCCATCGCATGTCACGGGAGAATTTGCTATTTTCAGAGTTTTTAGAGTTTTTAATTTCTTGAGCTTGGCAAGACCTTCATCAGTTACCTGGCAATTTTGAATCCATAGGTATTTAAGAGCAGGAAATTCAGCTATTTTCTCAATAGAGGTATCATCGATTGTACTGCTTCCACCTGTAGAAAAATCCTCTAATAATGGTAGTTTCGATAAGCTATCAAGTCCTTTTTCTGTAATTGAGTCACTTATCAGGAACAATTTTTTGAGTGATTTTAGCTCTGATAAATAGGCAAGTCCTTCATCACTGATGTGTGTATCAGCAGGTAATTCTATGTACTCAAGCGATTTAAGCTGTTTTAGATAGTTAAGACCTTCATCGCCGACTTTAGTACGTGCTAATCGCAGATTCTTCAAATTCTTCAATTTAGCAAAATGAATTAAACCTTCACTGCTTATTTTTGTCCCTACAAGATCCAAATCTTCCAGTTCAGTAAGCCCGGCAAGATATTTAAGTCCCTCATCTGTTATAGCTGTATTCCAGAGAGAAAGTTCTCGAAGTGAACTTAAATCCTTCAGATATTCCAGTCCTTTGTCACTTATCGAAGTTCCATTGAGAACAAGGGCCTTGAGACTTTTTATTTTGCCAACGTGAATCATTGCCTCATTATCGATGGCAACATTGTTGAAATTTATATATTCCATGGAAGGTAATTCAGTAAGTGCTTCTAATTCCTCCTCCCAGATAATAGTCCCGGCAAAGCTTATCCATTGTAGTTTTTTAAGATTCTTAAGATATTGTAAGCCGCCGTATATTTGTGTACCCGAAAGAGAAAGAGCCTGAATGTCTGTCAGGCTTGAAATATCTTTAAGGACTTCATTGCCGGCTTTTGGATATTTCTCAAGGCTCAGCATTTGAATATCATCTGGTTTAAGACCTGGATAGAATTTTTTATTCTTCCATGCTTCTTCGGTAATATCAAGTTTTATTGCCATACCAGCCGGAACAGTGATATCCCCCTTGGCATAACCCAGCCAGTTCCAGTTGACCCATGCATAATAATCATTGGCGAAAATATCCTGGTTTCGTATATATAATTCACCAATAGAGTAATCTTTCGGAAAATGAATAGTTCTGTCTGGTCTTATAGATAGTTTTCCTGCTAGTGCGACAGTTATATTTGTTCCCTGCCATAGAGCGGCTAAGGTAGCGATTGATAAAACAAGTGTTATTGTCGCGATGTGCCATGAGACTTTTAAGCCGGGACGATGGTCGGAACTAATGATTCTTTTGATTCGTTCGAGCATGCCGCTGTTGTCGTTTTGTTTGCCGAAACCTATGGCGAGTTCGACGGTTTCCATGTCACGCTCTTTCATTTTTTGTGCCCAGTCGACCAGGACCTCCGCGTACCTGATTCGCCGGCCAATCGATGCGATGCCCGCGTTGTCACAACAGACCTCGCGTTCGATTCTTATTTGTCTGCTAATCCACCATACGGCAGGATTGAAAAACAAAATTGCTTCGATAACCATCTGGCAGAAATTAACTAAATAGTCGTATCTTCGTATGTGTGCAAGTTCGTGAGCAAGGATAGCTTTTAGAGCTTCGTCCGGCACACCTGTAATTAATGATACAGGTAAGAGCAGCAGGGGGCTGAAAAATCCAATTACTCCCGGCACAGTGACATATTCACTGACGGCTACTTTTATTTTTCTATTGATTCGCAGGTTCTTTCTTAACTTATCAACGATTTCGAGAATGCGTTCATCTTTCAACTCATCGCATTGGACCTGTAGTTTCGCTCCTCCTGCTATTATGTAAATTGCGCGGAAAAGCATTATTAACATTCCAGTCAGCCATAAACCAATTACAGGGGGCTTCCAGTTAAAGCTCGTTGACGTATATTGTGTTTCAGTATGTGTTATTGCAGGTTGATTGTTTTGATGCTCAACCAAAGCTGTATCTATTTGAGCGGCTGATTCAGTTGTGACAGTATTTTCTTCAATAGTTGAAGCTGGTTCATAATTTAGAATGGACCACGTAAATAAAAGGCAAATAAGAATAAAAGATAATGCAATCAGAGATACTGTATATCGTGTATTTGCATTCTGAGCTGCCTTAGATTTTAGATATAATAACAGCATTCCAGCGATAATCAGCCCTTGCCAAAGGCTATGCAAAAGTGCTGATAACAAGTTCATACACGACTCGCTTTGCAGAATCATATTTAACTGATCCATTTTATTCTCCCTTTATTATTTCTCGCTTTTTGTGTTTGCTTCTTTGATTATTTCCTGAATCTGAGCCATTTCTTTGTTGCTGATAGGCGTTTCTGTTAAAAGTGCCTGCATCATAGCGGATGGTTTGCCGCCAAATACTTCGTTGAGCATTTTTTTCATGAACGGCTGAATAATTTTTTCCCTCTTCATTGCCGGCTTGTAAACATGAGCCGTACCTCGCGTTTTATGCTTGAGAAGTCCTTTCTTTTCCATTACCTGCATTACAGAAAGAATAGAAGTATATGCTCGTTTTTTGCCGTCCGGCATAGCTTCAAGAACATCTCGTACAGTCATGTCGCCTTTTTCCCAGAGAACCGACAATATCTGCATTTCCAAATCCGATGGTTTTATATCCTTCATTTCTTATCTCCTGACTGTTACATTAGTACTGTAGTTGTAGTATATACTGTAACCACAGTAGGTGTCTATGGAAAAATTGTAATTTTGTTAAAAATATTTCAAAATCGCTGTTTATGTCTTGAAATGAGCTAAAATATTTTAATATTTTGTGAGAAAGAGTATTGCTGTGTTTCTATTAAATGATTTCATCAAGCTCTGTTATAGAGAATCCAAGGTTTATAATTTTATGTTCGGTATCAGTTAAAATCAGTCCTGGGAGCGATCTGGTTTCCCACGAATATGGCTTTCCTTTGCCTTCGTTAATTATTTCTGATAAAGATTTATTTTTCAGGATTCCGGTTTTGAACGGAATATTATTGTCATTGATCCATTCTTCGAGTGCTGCCTGTTCAACTCCGACAATATGAGTGACTATCACGCTAATATTTTTTTCTTTAAGCTCATCTGCTTTTTGTTTTAACTGGTTAATGGTATTTCTTGACGGCCGTTGTTCCATATCCCACAAACATAAAAGAATTCTTTTGCCTTCAAGCTCTTCGGGTGAGAGTTTTATATCTATATCTTCGAGAGGAAGCTGCATTCCGATTTGTAATTTTACTTGAGGAAGCTCCTTGAGTTGTAATTGCGTTTGAGGGTGACTGGGAATTATATCTGTAAAATGTTGCAAAGCTTCAGGCTCGATACTATTTGGTGTAATAATACTCAGGTAAGTGAGGTTTTCGAGTTTTTCAAGGTAAGAGAGTCCACGTGTGGTTATATCGCCGCTAATAGTGAGTTGGGATAATTTGCTTAAATCGGAGATATAGTTTAATCCATCATCTGTAGCGTAAACATCAATAAACGATAGTTTATGAAGCGAAGTAAGATTTTTAAGTCGAGCTATTCCTTCGTTTGTTACTATGCCATGGTTATAAATTTCCAGTTGTCGAAGATTTGGAAGCTTTTCAATGCAGTCAAGGTCCTCATTACGAAAAACAGGAATTATTAACTTTTCGAGATTCTTTAAATTTTCAATATTCAATATCGTATCATCCGGTTCGATATCCTTTGCGTATCCACCTGTTACATCAAGCACAGTCAGGTTGGAAAGTGCGTTAAGATGATTTAATCCCGTTGTCGTAATTTTCGGTGCCCATAACTCTAAATTCTCAAGTGAACTTAATCCGGTCAGTTTCGCAAGTCCCTTGTTTGTTATATTATTGGCGTTGAAAAGTATTAGCTTCTTAAGATTTTTTAGCTGCCCCATAGACTCTAAATCAACATCTTTTAAGCTGTAGCTGCCAATATTTAAGTGTTCAAGATTTTCCAGTTGAGTAAGATATTGAAGACCTGAACCTGTGAAACTATAGCAATTAGGTATAATAAGAGTTTTCAAATTATTTAATTTCGAGAGATATTCAAGCCCTTTATCAGTAAATTCGCCATAAAATAAATTTATGGATTCGAGTGACTTCATTTGTGACATCACCATCAAACCTGCATCAGTGAAAGAGTAACTTATAGGCTGTCTAAAAGGACGATTTCCCTGGAGAAATATTGATTTTAGAGATGACATTGACGTAAGATATTTGAAATCTTCGTCATTGAGAGGTATATTTTTTATAGCAAGATATTCAACCTGGTTTAACTTTCCGAGATTTTCAAGCCATTCATTGGAAATCTGCGGGGCGAGAAATTCCAGTTTTTTCAAAGAAGATGACTCTTTTAAGCTAATTATTTTTTTGTCGCAAAATTTATTGCTCGGAAAAACGATATATCCAAGTCTTGGCATTTTTGCGATATGAACCATGCATTCAGCATCAATATTGCTTGAATCTGGAAAGAACTCTTCGAGTAATGGAAGTTTAGTAAGATATGATATGCCTTGATTTGTAATTTTGTTGCTGTAAAAACGCAATCCTTTCAGTGACTTTATTTCCGCGATATTTGCAAGGCCCGAATCATCGAGTGTTTGTGAATTAAAGTATAATCGTTTAAGTGATGGAATTTTCGTTAATGATTTCAATCCTTCATTTGTTATATCAGTTTGCTCGAGTATTAATGTTTTCAAGCTGGTAAGATGGCAAATATATTTCAGGCTTTCGTCATTTGGTTTTTTGGTGTTCCTTCTATCGCATTGTATTATTAAGAAGTCAATATCATCCGGTTTTAATTTACCGAGCGGCGACAAGTCCATATTATCTTGCCATTGAATAAACAGGACAGATTCATTTCCAACTGGTATAGATATATTTCCGGAGGCATTACCAGCAGAAATCCAGTCCGGCGAATTTCCCCACCACCATTCGGAACTATCAATGTTATTACTTTTATTACTATCTTGCAGAAAAACGATTCCAAGCGGCTTTCCTTCAGGAAAAGAAATTGTACGCGATTCCGTAGTTTGTGCTTTTACACAATATCCCTGTAAAAATAACAAAGCTGCGATACTGATTAAAAATGATGATATCCGGCCGCTTATAATTCTTTTATACATTGTTATTCGCTCCTTTTTCAGTTAAAAAACGGGATAATAACTATAATATAGACGGGTAAATTTGGGATTTGTAACGAATATTTTCAAAAAAAAGAAAAAATATTATTTAAGCGCATAAAAAAGCCTCTGCGATGATTTGGGCAGAGGCTTTTTTATATTTATATAAGAAGAGTTTATTCTTCTTCTTCCTTTGCTTTTGCGTATTGCGCAACTACCTGTTGTTGTACGTTTGGCGGTACAGGTTCGTAATGACTCAGTGTCATTGAGTAGCTGCCGCGACCTGCTGTAACACTTTTCAACTGGCTGTTGTATTGAGCGACTTCTGAAAGCGGGACAAGCGCTTTGATTACAAGCAAATTGCCCGGCAAAACTTCCTGTCCTGAAATTCTACCTCTTTTCGATGCAAGGTCGCCTGTGATATCGCCAACATTTTCTGAAGGGACCGTAACTTCCATATCAACTATCGGCTCAAGCAAAACGGGCTTTGCTTTTCCTAAAGCATCGATGAATGCACCTTTGCCCGCGGCACGGAAAGCAACTTCCTTTGAATCTACCGCGTGATATTTTCCGTCATAAACTGATACGATAACATCCTGCAGTGGGAAGCCTGCTACAATTCCTTTATCCATTACATCATGTATACCTTTTAGAATTGCAGGTTCGAACTGACCGGGGATAGAACCACCGAAAATATCCCATTTGTAAACGAGAGATGGGTCGGAATTGCGTTCTGCCGGTTCTACGCGAAGATATACTTCGCCGAACTGGCCGGCTCCACCGCTTTGCTTTTTGTGACGATAATGACCTTCTGCTTTTGCGCTGATTGTCTCACGATATGGTATTTTCGGTTCTTTTGTATTGACGGAAAGCTTAAAGCGATTATGCATTTTTTCAAGCGTGACACGCAAATGTAAATCGCCAAGGCCGCTCGCGACTAATTCGTGAGTTTGGATATCTCTGCTTGTTTTGAAGCAGGGGTCTTCCTCGCAAAGTCTTTCAAGAGCATTACCGATTTTCTGCTCGTCACCTCTTGACGCCGGTTCCAGAGCGAGAGAATACATAGGCTGAGGTACCGGAGGCATTTCGAACTTGCCTGAAACTTTGCCGTCGTGTATTAGGTCACCTATTCTTAGTTCCTCAATTTTTGCCAGTGTAATAATATCTCCGGCCTGACCTTCCGGTATTTCGGCATTTTCCGGGCCTAACGATTTAAGTATATGCCCCGGCCTAACACCTTTCTTATCATCATTGCATATCATGTTTGAATCTGATTTAATTGTTCCGCTGAAAATGCGAATTGATGAGTATTTCATGTTTGAGCGAGGATCGAAGCCTACTCGGAAAACTAATCCGGCCAGAGGGCCTGAAGGATCGGCTTTCAACTCTGTTACATGGTCACCATCTGTCAGTTTTACTGGTTTAGCCTGAACTGGGGAAGGTGAGTATTTGACGATAATGTCCAGAAGTTCTTCGATTCCGATTTCATTTCTTGCATTTGTAAAGACTATTGGGACTATGGTACCCTTTTTCAGAGCCTCTACAAATACAGTAGAAATCTTGTCCTTTGAAATCTCTTCGGAAGCAAGATAGCTTTCCATAAGCTCGTCATCTGCTTCGACAACACTTTCGATTAGCTCTGTATGAGCCTGTGCCGCATTGCCCGCAGGTGAGTCACCAGTCTCGTTCTCGATACAATCAATAATTGAGCTTTTGTCCTGGCTGGGGAGATTTGCACAGCGGCATTGAGGTCCGAAGGTTTCCTGTATATTATTGATTAACTCGGAATATTCTACGTTTTCCGAGTCAATTTTATTGATTACAATAATTTTCGGAATATCGGCTTTACTTGCAAGTTCAAATAATTTACGTGTGTTTGTTTCCACTCCAGCTGAAGCGCTTATTACAATTAATGCAGTTTCTGCTGCAGGAATTGATTTAATAGCAGGGCCAACAAAATCAAGTGAGCCTGGGGTGTCAATGATATTAATCAGAGTATCTGAGTAGTTAGTATTTATTACAGACGAAAGAATCGAGTGCTGATGTTCCTTTTCTTCATCATAATAGTCACAGATACTTGTTTTGTCGTCAACACTTCCCAAACGATTGGTTTTACCTGTTTTGTGTAGGATCGCCTCTGCTAAAGATGTCTTGCCGCTTCCGCCGTGTCCTAAAAGGACGATGTTGCGAATTTTGTCAATATTGGCCACGTTTTAGCCTCCAGTAATGCCTGTTTATACTTATTCTTTTCATTCTACGTAAAAATTAAATATACTTTATACAATATCAATGATATGAAGGACAAGAAATTTTTCCGAAATTAAGGTCTAAATGCTTCTTTTTCTTGACAGAATTGTAAATTATTTGGTATAAATATATATAGAGGCGTTATTATCGGTGTTAATTTTGCCGGTTGAGAGATTAACACAATAAGAGAATTTTTCAGCGTAATTAAGCCGATATGGCGATCTTTAGAAATATCGAAAGCAATTAATTTTTTTGTTTTCAGAATTTCAAAAGAGATAAAATATGTACTTTTAGCTTAAAATCGTAATTTTTGAAAATTTATGATTTTGTCTTTCTACGATTCCGTTTAAAGGAAGGAGGTAAAGACGATTCTATTAGTTAATCCTGGGTAAATTACGGAGGCTTTATTTAGGAAAGGCACCAATATTTTCAAAATATTTAATCGATATTAAATTATTATTTCCATTTTAGAAAAAGGAGAAGTGTTATGTATAAAAAATATTCCCATTAATTCTTATGTTGCTTTTTATTCAAGTTTCTTCACTCAATGTCAATGGCCAGGAATTAAAAGTCGGCTTTATTCCTGGATCTGGAGATGATGCTGGCGATGAAGATGTGGCATTTGAGAGAGCTGGTATTGCATATGAAACAATCGATTCAAACGGTTATACACTGGGTAACTTATCGAAATACGACGTAATCGGTGTTGATGTCGTAGCCTACGATGGCAATGCCGATTTGAAATCGAATTATACTGTGGTCAATCAATATGTTCAAAATGGTGGTTACCTGGTTACCCTCGATTATCAGCAGGATAACAGTTGGAACACGAGTTATTTGCCTTATCCAATTACTCTTTATGATGATGATATTACAAACTCGCGTGACGTTACATTAGCTGACCATCCCTTATTCCATTGGCCGAATGAAATCACAGTTGATAATTTTGCAACGGGCCTTTGGGGTGCTAATCGTTATTTTGCTGATGGTGCCCATGAAGTTAGTTCGAAATGGGAAGTACTGGTTACAGATGTAACAGAGGGTTGGCCTCTTGTTGTCGGGGCCGAGTATGGCGATGGATATGTTGTTTTTAGTGCTTTGCGTACTCTTCAGTCAGTAACAGATGCGGAAAATCAGGAAGTTATTGAGTTTTTGCAGAACTTATTGTCATGGAGATACTTTTTTACTAATCAAGGAATTGCTCGTATGCCTTATCCTGCAAACGGTCAAACCGAAGTTTTTAACACCCAGGAGCTTTCCTGGAAACCTGGAGTTGATGTTGTAAATCACTATGTATTTATCGGAACAGATTTTAACGATGTAAATGACGCGACTATTGATGAGCCGCTTGGCGCAACAGTATCTGAAGCTCTGGATGTAAATAGTTTCGATCCAGGTCTTCTTGAATTAGAAGCGACTCATTACTGGAGAGTCGATGAGGTATTATCTTCTTCGGAAGTAATTAAAGGATGGATATGGAGCTTTACAGTTGAAAAAGCTGCATTGCAACTTCCATTTGCGAGCATAGAAAAGGTTACTGCAATAAGCAGTGCAACCGGTTACGACCCGAATGATACAGTAAACGAAGTCGGTATTAATGATCCGAACTTCCCTGATCAACACTCGAATGGTACAGGTGATGCATGGGCAAGTTCTGGGACAGATGAACCGAATAATGTCTGGATTCAGTATGATTTCGACAAACAGTATAAAATTCACGAAATGCTGGTC
>JAFGPS010000007.1 GCA_016936075.1 Sedimentisphaerales bacterium
CTGTAAAGCTCCATATGTTTCCTTTATTTATTCCGGGACTGGATGGAGCATTTACTTCATCGACTCTCCAGTAATAGGTTTTTCCGAATTCGAGATTTTCCGGGATGTAAGTATTTGCATCCAGCGCCTGACCTGGAGATACGGTTGTACCGAGCGGCTCATCAATAGTCGCGTCATTTACATCATTAAAATCTACACCGAAGAATACATTGTGCTTATCAGCAGAGTCTCCAGGTGTCCATGTAAGAATTACATCCGGAAGAACATCTTTTTCTTTATGTTGAGGTTGTGGTTTCTTAGCAATATTCAAGGACACACCAGATGTCCGCTCAATCTCAAAACCATTCATCACAAAGAAAGCAGTACCTAAGTTAGTAGTTGAAGAGGTTATAGTGAATTCAAAGGTTACATCATCTGTACCATTGCTCGTAAACTCTGTACTAAACTTCGATATAGACTCAAAGTCGGTAATGCTGTCACCCCCAGATGAATTTGTGATTTCCACATCCTCGGTAGTTATTGAATCCAATGCATCATTTACAGTTACGGAAAATACACCGGTTTGATCTATACCGTCATGGTGATAAGACAGCCATGAGTAGTTTCCTTTTGGCAAACCGCTTAGAGTCAAAATTAATGGATTGGCATTGGCCTCGCGACCATCCGTTCCAGTCCAGTCCTGGATAAGACTACCATACTCACCAGTATATGCATATCGATCATCAGTCGAGCGGTCGTGCATCTGCATAGCGGCAGCCGGGGCAGCACTCGGCCATGTCGGCTGTACAGTAACCGTGGTACCAAACGCCTGAAATGATTGTTCTGTAAATGTATTAGCTACTTCAAGAGTTGCGGTATATGCTTCATAACCACTTTCAACGGGACCACCTACTATGCTGAAATCAATTTTTAATTGCTCCTGTCCACTGCTAAATCCAACACACAAACAAATAGAAAAGATTAAACAAATGATTTTTTTACACATCATACACTCCTTCTGCTAAAAATAAAATGTGATAATGTTTTTAGCGACAAATTAAAAACATTAATTTCTTATTAATGAATCAATATTTACAAATAAAGACTTTTTCTAATGTATGCGTTAAATAACCTTAACAGGTTTGTAGGTTTTACAGCCCCCTATAAAACCATAAAACATCTTATATTTACTTTTTTTAATAGGATTAAAAACTTCTTCAATAAAAAAAGCACCACAGTTATTCGTTTATCATCTTAAATAAAGCAACAAAATGATACCTCATTACATCCCTTTTATTCCTCATTATATGCATTTTATTTCTATCGAAGTGAATAATTTTTTCTATATTGTAATGGGCTTACACCTTTGACTTGTTTAAAATATCGTGCGAGATTTTTCATATCTGAACATCCCATTAAGTAAGCTATTTGTGAAACAGGCAGGTTGGTATCGACCAGCATACGTGCAAGCTGGTCTATTCGCACGTGTTTAATCTCTTCATGCACTGAACGTCCCAGAACATATGTAAAACGTTCATACAAACTCCTTCTTGATATTGGAACAGCTTTAAGTACATCAGAAACCTGGATAACTTCTTTCCTTGCATATTTATGTATGTATTGCAATGCCTGAGCGACATAAGGATCGTCAATCTTAAGAATATCCGTCGATTGCCTTGTAGCAACATACATAGTTGGTACGATGATATTATCAATATTTAAGTCTTTTTCACCTTTCATGAGCTTTTCAAGCATAAATGCTGCTTCAAAACCAGCCTTTTCTGCTCCTATGGCAATACTTGATAAAGGTGGCTTTGCCAAATTACATATAAGATCATCATCGCCAAGTCCAATAATTGCCACATGGTCAGGTACTTCAAAGCCGGCGATTTTGCATGCTTCAAGTACATGCTGGCTTCTATCATCGTTACAAGCCATAAGCGCAATCGGTTTTGGCAGTTTTTTTAGCCATTCAACAAGAATATCCTGTTCCTGTTCCCATGAATGCTTATACTCCGTTTTGGATTGTTCGTATTCATAGATGTGAGCTTTAAAGCCGGCTTCTTCAATCTTTGCAGAAAAACTTTTTCCACGTTCACGTGACCAGTAATACTCCCTGCCAAAGCCGCAGTAGGCAAAATTCTGAAATCCTTTATACAGCAGATATTCCGCCGCCATCTTTCCGATAGCCTCATCATCTGTAACAATATTTGGTATGCCGGGGAAAACCTCTCTATATGGAGATACAACCACAGGAAGTCCCATTGCAAGAATTTTTTCAGTCAATCCCGGGTCACGCTGTTCACGAAGAATAATTCCATCAATATCCAGATTTAAAAGGTAATTCAGGCTCTCATTTTTATTTTCGCTATCCCAATAGAATGGAGCTTGCCTGTAAAATACCCACTGTCCATGAGTACGAGAATATTTCGATATGCCTCTAATAATAGACCTACCGTACTTCCTCGATGTTTCCATCATTAAAAGAACTTTGAATATTTCCTGCATTTATAGCCCTTTAAAAATATACATTATTGATTTCATATTTTATCTTATTTGCACAAAAAGAAGAAAGAAAAAATAACCAAATCATAAACAAGGTGAACATTTTTTATAAATGATTTAAATTTTTCTTGCAATAACATGAACTATAATTCATAATATGAACGTATATTCATATTAAACTAATAAGGCTTACAATATGACAAAGAAAGAATTAACACGAAAAGAACGTGAGCGTTTGCAGCGTAGAAATGAAATCCTTAGCATTGCTCTTAAGCTTTTTTCAGAACAAGGTTTCCGTAATGTCTCAATGCAGCAAATAGCAGAGGCATCCGAATTTTCGGTAGGTACACTTTATAATTTCTTTGAAAGCAAGGAAACCTTATTTGAAGAATTGATAAATACTACAGGCCAACAGGTTCTGAGTGAATTTCTCGAAATATTAAACGAGCCGGGCAGCGAAAAGGACATTTTGTGGGCATTTATTATGCATCAGCCAAAATTTCTTGCAAAACATGGAAATATCTTAAAATTATATTTCACAGAGATAGCCGCCAAGAATTTACAATTATCAAAAATCCATGACGTAAATAATATTCATAAAATAATTGATTCAAGATTATCTGAAATTATAGAACAGGGAATACAAAAAGGTATTTTTCGTGCGGTTGACCCTGAAATTGCGGCCAAATCACTTGGGGCAACTATCGAAACATCAGTTTTCGAAACAACAGAAAATGTTAATAATGATGAAGTTATTAATAAGTTTAAAAAAGTTGAGCAGCTATTCCTTGAAGGACTACTGCTTCCGAAGGATTCACATGCATAGAAAAAGACAAATTTACGGCATACTAACAATATTCCTGCTAACAATCTCAGGATGCAGCAATTACAAAAGTAAAGAAATTCGTGAACGGCATGCAAGCAGCTTCCCTTTGCAATTGGCACAAAAAACAACTGAAATCCTTGATACAAATCAACCTTTGAATTTAGATGAATGTATTCAAATCGCGATGGAGAACAGCCTTTCACTCAGGGAAACCGAAATAAAGGAACGCTTAGCTTTACTTGAGAAAAATGTTTCTTTTTCGAATTTTCTTCCTGCGGTAAGCTTGAATTACGACAAAAAATGGTTTGATCCTCAACCAATGATTAAATATGGTTCCACCGGCATTGCGATGCAGGATAAGGATGTAAGACAAATAACATGGAATATTCAATTATCGATATTTAATCCAGCAACGTGGTGTATGTATGCCCTGTACACCCATGGATACGAAATTTCAAAATTAGTAACTGAATACACAAGACAGGCTATTGCATTGCAAATTACAGTACAATATTTCCAGTGCCTTTCTTTGGAAAAAATGCTGACTGTATTAGAAAGTCAATTAAACGCTGCAAAAGCGGTCCAAACTGAATTACAGGCTATGGGGGCCGAGGGAATAGTTAATGACTGGAAAGTCGAACAGGCTAACGCTCTTGTTTTGGCTCGTCAAACAGAATTGAAAAATGCAAAATATTCTCTAAAACAGGCAAAAGCTGAGTTAATGGCAAATATGGGACTTAGTCCGCTTGTAGATGTCTCTCTTGAAACACAATTAAATATGCAGGCCCCTGAAGGTTCAATTGAAGACTTAATCACTGAAGCACTTTTAAATCACCCAAGTATGTCTATTTCAGATAGAGAAGTTGCTGTTGAAAAAGAAAAAATCAGAGCTGCTGTAACGGCTTTCATACCCAATGTATATGGTTATGCAAACAGAGTTGATACTTCGGATTCACATCAGATTTTTACAAATTACTGGATTGGCGGTATAAGTGCCACTATTAAACTATTTGACGGGTTTGCAAATATTAATTACTACAAGGCTGCAAAGGAACTACATAAGGCTTCACTCCTCCGACGTGATCAGGCGACTATTACTCTTATGATTCAGGTAATTCGTGCATCAGATCAGGTACAAATTGCAAAAGACAAGGTTGTTTTAGCAGAGCAAATTGAAAAAACAAATTCAATGCACCTGTCGGAAACACAAAAACAATATGAACAGGGACTGATTCAAACGAGTGACATGTTAACAATGACCGCCGAAGCACAAAATGCAGAAGTACAAAGTCTTCAGGCCAGCTTTCAATATCAAACATGTATTGCCATATTAAATAATGTTATGGGAAATACTAAAACAGTTTTTGAGGATACAACCAATGACACAAAATAAGTCAACTGAAAAAAAATCCGTTTTAATCAATATCATAGGATTCATTCTGATTTTTCTTATTATAATCGGTACCGGGGCTTTCTTGTTTTACAAATCCAACCATACCCAGGCAGCAGAAACTACCGAAAGTGAAATTCCAAAAACTCGTGTCCCCGTAGTTGTAACCAATCCTGTCAGGCGAACTTTCGAGCGAATTCTTGCAACTCAGGGAAATATAGAAGCTAAAAATATCGCTTTGGTTTCTCCAAGAATACCAGGAACTATCGAAGAATTCTTCGTTGATGAAGGTGACAAAGTCATAGCCGGAGAAACAAAACTGTTTCATACAGACGCAATAAAACTGGAACAGACTGTAACAATCAGGGAAAATGATTTAGCGGTTTCTATCTGTACGGAAAAACAGGCAAAAGCAAGTCTTGAAAAAGTCACGGCTGACTTCGAAAAAGCGGAACTTGACTTCAAAAGATTCGAACGTTTGCTTAAGCAGGACGCGACAACTCAGGATGTTTTCGAGCAGCAGGAGTCAAGCTATAAACAGCTTGCCGCAAGCGTAAAAGTATCACAAGCTCAGGTAGAGTTAGCTTCCGAGCGTGTTCGACAGGCTCAGGCAGCTCTTGCCATTGCACACAAGGATTTGGATGATACAACGGTAATTGCTCCTATCAACGGAGTTATTACCATGAGGTTAGCTGAACCGGGAGAGACAGGTTCTCCCGGCATGCCGGT
Source organism: Sedimentisphaerales bacterium (assembly GCA_016936075.1). Classification (GTDB taxonomy): domain Bacteria; phylum Planctomycetota; class Phycisphaerae; order Sedimentisphaerales; family Anaerobacaceae; genus JAFGPS01. Next base: position 5,430 of record JAFGPS010000007.1, read on the forward strand.
TTTACGTATAGAAGACCCAAACATACTCGAAATCAGCGCATTTTTACCAGCCGTATATTATCCTTCTGTAATTAAAAATCAGACGGAAATGAAAGTAACAGTTTCCGGTATTAAAATTGAAAATCAGACAGTATCATATAAAAGCACTGCTATCAATCCCAAGCTTCGTACTTTTGAGGTAAAATGTTTAATCAAAAATCCACCGGATGGTATCGCTCCGGGAGCTATGGCGGAAGTGGAAATAGTTCTGGAAAGCCGTGAGGGACTTGGTGTCCCTGTAACGTCGGTTCAAAAACGAGCAAATCAATCGGTAGTATTCACAACATCAGGAGATGCTGCAAGCATGAAAACAATAAAAACCGGAATTGAAAGTGAAGGCTGGATTGAAATTACTGAAGGACAAATCACGGAGTCAAATCAAATTGTATCTATGGGACAGGATATGCTTAACGAAGGTACATTAGTTTCCATACAAAAGGAGACAGATTAATGTTTCTTTCAAATGCTTCCATAAAAAGACCTATAGCCATGAGCTGCCTTATAATCGGACTGACTCTGCTTGGCCTGAATTCGTACAGAAAAATGGGGCTGGAATTAATGCCCAAAATGGATGTTCCTTATATTACAGTTACTACTATATATCCAGGCGCAACACCGGAACAAATAGAAACTGATGTGGCAAAACGTATAGAGGACCAGGTTGTCACGATAGACGGTCTTAAACATGTCAGTTCAGCCTGCATGGAAAATGTTTGCCAGACTTTACTTGAGTTTAATCTCGGAATAGATGTAGATATCGCGGCAACAGATGTACGAGAAAAAATAGATTTAATTAAAGCCGATTTCCCGGAAGATGTCGAAGATCCTAAAATTCTCAAGTTCGATATTAACGCGCAGTCTATCGTTAATATTGCATTAACAGGTGATATCCCTCTCGATGCACTTTATGATTTTGCGGACAATAAGCTCAGAGACAAAATCACAGTTATTTCCGGTGTAGCAGATGTCGAACTTATAGGTGGCGCTAAACGTGAAGTTAATGTTGAAATTGACCGTAACAAATTAGCTTCCAAAGGTTTATCAAGCAGTGATGTAGTCGAAGCCATTCAATATGGTGTAAGAACTATTCCATCTGGCCGCGTTAAGGAATCAGGACGAGAGTTCACAGTTAAATTCGACGCCGAATTTAAACAAATCGCTGATATAGGAAACCTCGAAGTAGCAAATGAAAATAATCAGAGATGTTATATCCGTGACATAGGCCAGGTTGTAATGACTACAGAAGAATTGCGGCAAAAAGCGTCTATTGACGGCAAATCATGTATATATATCAAGGTAAAGAAAAAAGGCGAAGCAAACGCGGTCCGTGTCGTTAATAGTGTTAAAGCCGAAATGAATAATCTTGTAAAAGAATTACCTGGCGGAATGGAACTTGTTTGGATTGCCGATGATGGACGATTTATCGAAGCTTCAGTGAAAAGTGCATGGATTAGCGTTACCGAAGGAATAATTTTGACTGCACTTATCCTGTTTTTCTTCCTCTATAACATACGCGCTACAATAGTAGTTGGAATAACAATGCCCCTGACAATTATTATCGGTTTGTTTTTTATGCAGATGATGGGATATTCACTTAACATGTCCACTCTTATTGCTATTGGAATGTCAGTTGGAATTCTCGTCACAAATTCTATTGTTGTATTGGAAGCAATAGTAAAAAGACTCGAGAAAACAGGTAATCCCAAAGAAGCGTCAAGAATCGGAACCAGCGAGGCGTTTATCGCTGTTCTCGCAAGTGCCGGAACAAATATTGTTGTGCTTTTCCCAATCGCCATGATGGGCAGTATTATCGGTTCATTTATGAAGCCGCTTGCAATGAGCATGCTTATAATGACGGTGGTATCGTTGTTTATTTCTTTTACATTGACACCAATCCTGTGCTCGCTTTTATTGAAACCCAGACAGACTAAAAGAGGGTTAATTTATGGTATGGAGACTCAATTTAATCGCCTGCTGGGTACAATTGTCAATGGATACCGCCGTCTTTTATCTTTCAATGAAAAATATAGAACCATGGCAATAGCTACACTTATACTTGTTTTTTTCTTTTTTATTTTTTCAATGTCACTATCTGGCAAAGTGGGATTCGGATTCGTCACTAATTCCGATCAGGGCAAGCTGTATGTAAGGCTCGAATATCCTACCCGGTATGATATAAATAAAACATCGGAACGAGTAGTAAATGTCGAAAAAAAATTAAATGATTTACCGGAGCTTAAACATATACTAACTTCTATTGGAAAAGTCGAAGGAGTTATCGGGCAATCGTCTGAAGGTGTATACCTGGCTCAAATACTGTTGGTATTTAGCGATCGTGACCAAAGATCTTTAAATATCGACGAACTCCAGGAAGAAGTCCGCAATCGTCTTAATAATTATCCAGAAGCGATTGTTTCAGTTACTCAGCCTGCGATTGTCGGCGGACAAAGCCAGGACATTGAAATGCGTGTTGCCGGCAGCGAACTCGATACTCTTGATAACATAGCAATTAATATTAAACAACTTGCCGAAGTAATTAAAGGAATTAATGATATCGATACAACCGTAAGAACAGGTAAGCCTGAACTGGCAATAATTCCCAATCGAGCGGTTCTGTCTGATTTAGGAATACCCGCCGTTGGCCTTGGTATGACTCTTAGAGCGAATCTCGAAGGACTGGATGCCGGTATTTATAAGAGAGGTGACAGAAATTACGATATAGTAGTAAAATTCTCCTCAGAAGAAGGAAAAGACCAGGTCGAACAATTTATGTTCCCTGCTGCCGCTGGAAAACCTATATCGTTAACTAATCTGGCTAATATTGACCAGCGTATCGCTCCAGTCCAAATTACAAGAGAAGACAAGCAAAGAGTAACTAAAGTATTTGCAAATCTTGGAAGTAATATGGCTTTGGGAACGGCTGTTACTTTAATCAGTAAAGAAGTAGATTCCAAAGGAAAGTTCCCCCCCGGCTACCACTATAGATTTGCAGGTATGTATGAAAGAATGAGTGAAGCTGTTACGTCTTTTGGCGAAGCCGGTCTTATTGCAATAATCCTGGTAATTTTAACACTCGCAGCTATTCTCGAATCATTCAAACAACCATGGTTAATTCTTGTCACCCTGCCTCTGGCTTTGATTGGTGTTATGCTGGCGTTGGCATTAACAGGCTTAAGCATTGATATATTTGTGCTCATGGGAGTTGTCATGATGATTGGAATCGTGGTTAATAATGCGATTTTAATCATGGACCAGTTGAACGTCCATATCGCCGAAGGTGTACCTGTTCATAAGGCAATGATAAGTGCCGCATGCGAAGAATTCAGACCGGTTATCATGATTACTTTAGCAGCAGTCCTTGGAATGCTTCCGCTTGCCATAGATAAAGGAATCGGCGCCGAAATGCGTAACGGCGTAGGTATCGCTTCTGTGGGCGGAATTCTTGTTTCCGGTATTTTAACTCTTGTTGTCTTGCCGATTTTATACGATTTATTTACTCGAAAATCTAAAACACAAGAGAATCATTAGTTTTACTTGAATATAACAAGTATGTTCAAGAGCCTGGAATTCGACAAAGAAGAATACTGATTATGAAGGAGTAAAATCATTATGACTCATATACCACTCGATCACGAAACTAACTTTTTTAAGGCTTGTCAACATGGCTCCGTTTTACAGATTAACTTAAAGGAATTTCAAGCTAATTGGATTATTAAGATAGATGATTTATGTGATTATCTATCTTTTCTTGATCTGGTAACGATTCACGAAGATGTTAAAGTTGTATTGCTGTTTCATCAATTAGGCAAAACGTTTGAAAACATCAACTACTTCAAAATTGTTGATTCATTAAAACAAAAACAAATCTCTGTGGACGTGCTACAGAAATTTTTTGAAATCATGGATAAGTATATACTATTTATTGTGAAATCGGATAAATTCTTTGTTGATGTCCACGCCGGCAATATGATTCTCGATTTTTTTATGATGAGTTTTGCCTGTGATTATCGTATTTTGGCCGACAATACGATTCTAAAGAATTTATGTGTTCCTATGGGAATTATACCTAAGGGAACATGTGTATTTTTGATGCGCAAAATTTTTAATACAACTGCCTATAGTTTACTATTAACGAACACACATCACAAGGCTTATGATTTACTTCGCAGCGGATTAGTCAATCAAGTCGTTGAGTATAATAAACTTGAAAACAAAGCATTGGAAGTAGCAAAAGATTTTGCTGCCAGGCCAAGCGCATCTTTAACCGCGGTTAAACAAATCATGAATAATAGTTTTAATCAGCTTAATGACAGCCTGCAGATTGAAGATAAACAAATTCTTCGCATAGCCAGGCAATGGCAAAATTGAGAGAATTATTACTATTTTAAAATCGACTTATAGTATTATGTATCAAAATTCAAAAGATCTTAAAGAGTGTATTTTGCAGGTTTCAGGAGAATTATTTGCAAAACAGGGGTTCTATGGAACTACTTTGCGCCATATTACTAACTCAGTAGGGTGCAATGGGGCAGCGGTAAACTACCACTTTCATAGCAAAAATAATCTCTATATTGCAATTCAGACATTATATAAAACTTTTAACTGAAGAGTGGTTTTCATTGCTTCAAAGCGCCTCCGCAAAGAAAAGCAATAATACTTTGGAGATATTTTTATATACTATTGCCAATTTTTTTATCCAATCTTTTAGCATCTCTGGAAAAAGGCAAAGCATTGTAAAACTCATATTACATGAATATCTATATCCTACCCTTCCAAAACAGATGCTATTTCATGAATTAATCGAACCTTTACAGAACCTTATAGCAAAACACCTTTTATCTCTGTGTCCTTATCTAACTACAAAAATGGCTCGACAATACGTTGACACACTTTTTGCTCAATTGATATTTGTTTATTATAAACAAATATTATATAAGCATGATATGGAAATAAACATGTCTAATTCAGACATAAGTAAAATGTTAGAACATATTATTTCCTTTACACTTGCAGGAATTCGTAATTATGAGACTATAAGATGATAATTATTTTGTCTTTTCGGACAAAATTGACTGGTATCAAGGCAAAACCACATATAAAATATTGCTGTTATATCTTGCACTAACAAGCAAATTAGTTAAAATGTCGAGCAGTAAAGATAAAGGAATAGTATCTTTGTAAAAATAATTATTTTAAGCTATTTAGTGTTTCCATGGAAGGAAGAAACCTGGCTTCAATAAACTATAACATTCTCGACAAAAGTCAGCAAAAACTTACTATCGCCGGAAGGCTTGATATGGAAAATATATCGAGTCTTTGGCCGGAGATTTTCAAGTTAATCAAAAAAAACAAACCGAAAGTATTGCTCCTCGATGCAAGCGGCGTAGATTATTGTGATGGGGCAGGTATCGGACTTTTCCTAAAGCTCAAAGAAAAACAGAAAGAAAATAAAGGTTCTTTACAAATCGAAAATCTCAAACCTGAATTCAATCAGCTTATGGAGCTTTTCGAACCGGGCCAGTTAAGTAAGCCGGAACAAATCCCCTCCTTTTTCAAACGAGTTCCCGAACAAATTGGAAAGTCACTAACGATTTCTATGCGGGAAGTTTATTCCCAAATAAGTTTTGTTGGTGAAGTTTTCGTGAAATTCTTATACACACTATTTCATCTCGGAAGTTTGCGATGGAAAGATACCTTTTTGATAGCCGAAAAAAGCGGCGCCAACGCGGTCGGCATCACTGCCCTGCTTGGATTCTTAATCGGGGTAATACTCGCATTTCAGTCCGCTATCAGCATGAGAAAATTCGGAGCGGAAATATATGTCGCGGACCTTGTCGCGATAGTTCTATTTAGAGAATTGGGTCCTTTATTGACTGCTTTTGTTCTGGCCGCTCGTACAGGTTCAGCTTTTGCGGCAGAAATCGGAACAATGAAAATCAACGAAGAAGTCGATGCACTAACCACGATGGGGCTTGAGCCGGTTCGATTTTTAGTCATACCAAGAATGTTAGCCGCGGTTGTTATTACTCCCCTTCTAACTATGTTCAATAATCTTTTCGGGATTTTAGGTTGCATATTGGTAATGATTACCATGGGATTTGCACCGATTACTCTTATAAACGAGATTCAACACGCAACCAACCTGACGGATTTATTTGGCGGCCTCGCTAAAACTTTTGTATTCGGTTATTTGATTGCCGGTATCGGCTGCCTTTGCGGCCTGCAAACCGGAAAAGGGGCCAGCGCAGTCGGCGATTCGGCAACACGCGCGGTAGTCTCAAGCATTATCGCAATAGTAGTCGCTGATGGCATTTTTGCTGTTATATATTATTTTCTCGGAATATAAACTTCATGGATGATAACGCTAAATCAATAATTAAAGTCGAGAATATAACTATCGCCTACGATGATTTTGTCGTGCTGAAAGACATTAACTTCGAAGTCAAACAAGGCGAGATTTTTGTTATCCTCGGTGGTTCCGGATGCGGCAAAAGTACCCTTCTCAAAAGCATGATTAGCCTGATTAAACCTGTCACTGGAAAAGTACTAATAGATGGAAAGGATATTGTCACCGCTCAGGGTAACGAACTTCGCGACATTCTAAGCGGAATCGGAGTAATGTATCAAAACAGCGCACTATTCGGCTCAATGAACATAATAGAAAACATATGCCTTGTTCTTGAAGAATTCACAAACCTTCCCAAAGATGCGATGGAACTAATCGCGAATATGCGGCTGAAGGTTGTTGGGCTCGAAGGCGCAGGATACAAGATGCCATCCGAACTAAGCGGCGGTATGAAAAAACGTGCCGCTATCGCCAGGGCTATGGCACTGGACCCGAAAATAATATTTCTCGATGAACCGGGCGCAGGGCTCGACCCTATAACTTCAGCTCAGCTGGACGAGTTGATACGAAAATTGTCACGAAGCCTGAATATAACATTTGTAATAGTAACCCATGAACTTGATAGTATTTTCGCGATAGCAGATAGAGTTATAATGTTAGACAAAGAAACAAAATCAATCATCGCAACAGGTAATCCTAATGAACTGCGTGACAAAAGTACGAATCCATGGGTAAAGCAGTTTTTCAATCGTCAGGCAGTGGAAAAGTAAATTTTATGCTTACAAATCATAATAGAGTATTGGACGGATAAAAAAATGAGTATGAAACCAAACTATTTTAAGATTGGCCTTTTCGTAATTATGGCGTTATGCCTGTTAGTAGCCGCCATTGTCTTTTTCGGGTCCGGCATGTTTATTAAAGAGAAAACCTATTTCGAGACTTACTTTAACGGCTCCGTAAGCGGCTTGAGTATAGGTGCGCCGGTCGAAGTCAGAGGCGTTAGAATGGGACAGGTCGAAAAAATTCTTTTTACGGGAGACTACTATAATATTCCAAGAGATTCGAATGAATATTTCACATCCGGAAGCATGGTTCTTGTCATTGCTTCATTCGATTCAGGATTTTGTCCCGCCAATATGTCGGCAGAAGAAATGAACAACAATGTAGAGACATTAACTTCGCTCGGATTTCGCCTGAGACTGGCATCGAATATTCTTACCGGGCAGGCATTCCTGCAGGGAGAATACCTCGATCCCGATTTATTCCCTGTTATTGATGTTCCGTGGGAGCCGCAACACTGTTATATATCTTCAGCGCCAAGTGAATTAACAACGATGAAACAGTACGTCGATAATATTCTTCGCCAATTAGAACAAATCAATACGAAAAGAATAGGAGATTTGATTGACCAACTCCTCGTTTCAGTAAAAGATGCAATAGAAGACGCAAATGTACCTGGAATCAGCTTGAAATTACAAAGTTTAGTCGCAAACACAGATACCTTTGTTACAAATACGGATCAGACTGTAACTGGTATGAATATTCCTGCTGTCATGAACAATGTACAGGAACTTTTGTTTGAAGTCCGGCAGACAAACCAGCATATTCAGGAATTAATCAAAAAGCCCGAAGACATAGATTCTCAAATGGCCAATTTAGCCGTAATGTTAAACAACCTTAATATGACAATATCGCATATTGACAAATTAGTAGTTAGCCAGAGTCCCAAGGTCGAACAGACATTAAGTGACCTAAGAGATGTTTCATCAGATATTAAGGAAATAATCGGCGATTTGAAAAAGGACCCATCTCAGCTCATTTTCAGTCCATCACCACCTAAATCGGAGGTAGTAAAATGAAAATCCTAAAGTTATTTTTGATAGCATTTTTTATAGCGGCCGCCGGCTGTAACAGTAAAACATATGAAAAGAAACAATATGTTCTGGACACGAAACGGACATATCCTTCAGCGGAAACTAAAATTGCTGATACAATTATTATAAATAGATTCACAATTAATCCTGTCTTTAGTTCAAAACAATTTACCTATCAAATAAGTGATTTTGAATATGAATCAGACTATTATAACGAGTTCTTTATACCTCCGGCTGTGATGATAACAGATAAAGTGAATAACTGGTTAACTGAATCCGGCCTTTTTCAAAGAGTCTCAGAATTAACTGGGTACGCCGCTACCCCTGATTATATTTTGGAAGGAAACGTCAACTCTCTATATTGCGATTTCAGGGACCCGTCATTACCTATTGCGGTAATGGAAATCCATTTCTTTGTATCAGAAAACAAATCTATGAAGGAGCCTGTAATTGTTTTCAGCAAGAATTATAAATACTCCTTTACTTTTGAAAAAGGAGTATACGTAAATTTGATTAAAGCCTTCGATAGCTGCCTCTTTGAAATTCTAACTAAAATGGAAAAAGATTTAACAGAATCAATTACTTCGAAATAATTTTCTTAAGAATTTTCATTTTATACTTATGACGTAAGAAGATTATTGTTGTTTAAGCTAATTCTCATATAATATACCAAACAGCATTTGATGTATTTGAATAATCATAAGGAAGAGATTTAAGTAACATTCTTAGGCATATTTTGTTTTTATTTGAAAGGGGTTTATTATGGGTTTGGTACAAGAATTCAAAGCGTTTGCAATGCGTGGCAATGTTGTTGACATGGCCGTAGGTATTATCATAGGCGGAGCTTTCGGCCAGATTGTCAGTTCATTGGTAAAAGATGTTATTATGCCGCCCGTAGGGATGCTGCTCGGAAATACGGATTTTTCGCAACTGGCCATCGTACTGAAACAAGCAGGCACAGACGCGGCTGGCACAGATATTCCCGCGGTAACTTTGGGATACGGAACATTCATCAACACTATTATTAATTTCTTAATTGTAGCACTTGCAATATTTGCGATGATAAAGATGATGAATAAACTAAAAAAGAAAGAAGAAGCCGCTCCGGCAGCACCACCTGAACCATCTGCACAGGAAAAACTTCTAACTGAGATTCGCGACATCTTAAGCACAAAAAAAGAATAGAACCCGAGCAGACCGAATAATTACCGCCGCAGGGCGCAGATATTTAACGAGTCACGAGACACGAGCGACGAACTACAGCCACAAAAAGCACATCGCCGCAATCTATACCCTAAACTCTATACGCTGGACGCTTTTTTAAATATTTCCTTGATTTTACTCTTTTTCAGTGATACTTTGGTTTTTTCGCGCATGTTGTTGTTAATTAGAGTTTTAGAGATTTTAAGATATGGCGGAAAAATGACTAAAACTGCTTAGTTAAGGAATTTATGATGGCATTTGAGCCGGGTGGATATGCGGATAAATTAGGTAACCGCCATGAAGGAAGATGGGTAGTTAAACAATTATTACGATTGCTTAATGAAGAAATACGTTCTGTTACAATAGAAGCAATTGGAGATGATCAAGAGGGAGTCGATTTAATCATTGAATCTAATACAGGTATTAGACAATTCCAGCAGTGCAAAGCTCGTAATAGGAGTAATAATTCGTGGAGTATTTCTGATTTAAAAAGTAAAGGAATTCTTCAAAAGATGCAATTCCAGTTAAATCGAAACCCAGACTATGAGTTTGCTTTAGTTTCAGGTATATCATCTCCTTTAATTTGTGATATTTGCGAAAGTGCCAGAAAATCAAATGGAAATCCTGAAGATTATTTTGAGTATCAGATAAAAAATATAGGTGCAGATAGAAGAGCTTTTTATCAAAAATTTTGTGAAGGTCTTAATCTTAACCAAAACCAAAAAGAAGATAGAGAAAAAGCATTTGATTACTTAAAAAGGACTTATTTAAAAATTTGGCCGGATGACCAAAATAGCTATGAAGAATTGCTCGGTTTCACAAAATTGCTGGTAAATGGAGAACCAAGTAATGTTATATCAAGTCTTGCAGATTATGCTATTGAAAATATAAGAAAATGTCTTTCTTCAAAAGATGTTTTAGATCATTTATGTGATTTGGGTTTTGAGCCAAGAAAGCTTGGATATGATAAACGAATAGCTCCTGCAATAAATAGTTTACAGCAAGGTTTTGAAGAATCTATTGCTCCAGGATTAATAGCAAATCAACTTATTTCTCGTGATGAAACACAAGAACTACTAAAAGCAATTGATGAAGAGTGCATAGTAATATTACATGGAGCTGCTGGTTATGGTAAGAGTGGCGTTTTGTATGAATTGACACAGATTCTTAAACAGCAACAAAGACCATATTTACCAATTCGTTTGGATCGTCTGGAACCTAAAAATACAGCTAAAGAATTTGGTCAAAATATGGGACTACCTGAATCACCTGTCCTTTGTTTGGACTCTTTATTATGTGAAAAAACAGGTGTTCTTATATTAGACCAGTTAGATGCTCTACGTTGGACCAGTTCACATTCATCAAATTCACTTGAAGTATGTAAAGATATTGTACGAGAAATAATACATTTAAGAAGAACAGGAAAACCTATATCAGTAATTCTTAGCTGCCGAACTTTTGATTTGGAACACGATCCAGAAATCAAGAAATGGTTGGAAAACCAAAGCCAATTTGGAAAGCAGGCTAAAAAAATTAAAGTTTATAACTTATCAGAAGATGCACTAAAAAATATTATAAAACAGACAGGTCATAACTACGATGAA
>JAFGPS010000083.1 GCA_016936075.1 Sedimentisphaerales bacterium
CATCACCGGCCGGAACTTACGCCGAAGGCGCACAGACGTGTACCCATAAATCAACATCCCGCGTTCGTCGCCGTCCTGGCGGATGCGTCGGGTGACCATCTCGACCGGCATGCCGGTCTTGACAGGGCTCTTCGCTCACCCTGTTCACGTACGTTCCAGCTATCCTGCAACTGCGTTTTATCGTCCGGACAGTTCAAGCGTTTCCTGATAACGCTTAACCTTTCTGTACTGCGCCACTTTGTCGCTCGATGGCATCGCGTTGCCATGGGGAAAGGCGATATTAAAAAATTCGGTGGGGCAGCCTGCGATCAGCTTCCCTAACCAGCCTGAATTGCTGCGCGGAACAGGATGCCTTACAAAAGGCAAGAAATTCTTCAGCACTTTTCCATGCAGCAAAATCGCCGCTCTGGGGGACAATCTTTGAATCAGACGAGCCAAATTCCTGCAATCTTCGCGCCGGGTTTGATCTGGCGGCTGTCGCTTTCCGCAATGGCGGTCACCAAGTCGGTGATCCTGTAAGACCAGCCACGATAATTATTTTTAGTGCTGCCAAAAATGATTTGATCGGCATTCGATTTATCCACCGGCGAAAGGATCAACCCGGAATGTACAGCTGGTTCCAGAATGCCTGGTTGACGGAGAAATAATGCCGGTTGCGGCTCGACCCTCTGGCGGGGTTTAACCCCACAAATAGAATGTCCAGATTTTCTCGTGCAAATGGGATTAAGTTTGACCGTTCCATGATTCTCCCCTGCCTAAATGCGTTTATTTTTTTGCTAAGAGCCGACCTGTGGCTTGCGTTACCCGCGTGTGGGCGAGCAGAGATAATACTGGGGAGTCGGAAGAACTTGAAGCCAGACAAATGCTTGAAAATGCCGCAGAATCCACACGTCGGGTGTACGCTTTGTTGGGGACTTTTTTTACAGATGCCCTATGTTTTATTGATCAATTTTCCTGGTGAAGACAATGCCATTTATAAACACATCACCATTATAGGTACCGCAATAGGGACAAATAACTGATTCCAAGTCTTTTGTACCAGGCATTGCTAATTTATTTTCTTCCGCAATAAAATCTTTACCGCATTTTGAGCAGGTATTTTTACCTAGACTAAGTCGAGGCATTTTTTGAGGCTGTTCGTTAGGGGTTTTTGTAAAATGATTCATTGAGGCTCCGATTGGAAACTAAATTAGAGGATGTTTTTCTAAATAATTAACGGAAATTATCTTTTTATAAATTTGATTAGAGGGTGCTGTAGATTCTAGTTGTTCCCAAACAACTTGATCAAAAGAAATTTGTCTACTCAGCATTGACATTCTTATCGCATGAAGATTTGTTTCATAATATACAAAAACAGCATTGTTTGCAATTTCTCTTATTGAACTTCTGGCTACCAAAGGGTCATATTTGTTACCAGTAAGGCAACCAGAAAGTTGGTTAAACATTTCTAATGTTGCTCGTTTACTACCAATAATAGAACCTTCTACTTTATTCCATTACGGAAGTTTACCGGTTCTTTTTTAAATGCTCCTATAAAACTACCTTCTATGATTTTTATATTTTCTTTGCTTTCGAAACTTATCCATTCATTATTTTCATCGAAATGCAAACTGGTCTGATTGCGATGTGTTTGTACCTGAGATAATAGTGATTGAACGAAAATGCTGTATCCTAATTTTTGATTCTTGCTAAAGTAATTGTTAATTTGCTTATATTTACAGCCGTTATCGGTAATTGGTAAAATGTTGTTGTGTTGTTTGAATCTCTCTCCTAAATCTACGGCAAGCCCAATATAGTAGATTTCTTTTGTGTAATAATTCCAGAAACTATATATACCAGATGGTGCCCACCCATATATGTCATTTGGTAAGCATATTTCTTCCAAAGAATCGGCATTTCTTTCGCTTCATTTTTTGCGTACGCATCTGCTATGAATGTGCCAAATGACATTGTTTTTCTCCTATGGCATTCAAGGAACTGCCCAACTATTGAATATACTACATCCCACTATACCATAATTCGGCTTTCGGGCGCATCTTCCGCCCCGCAACCTACCACACCGGTTTATTCCATTACCCATATTTCACCCAGCGCGGAATCAACACTTCCTCAATCTAGAGATTAGTGCTTCTCGCACATATTCCGATAGGATGTGGTCCATCGTCATCCGGTAAAAGCTTGGCGCAATATCTGGCGAGCATTCGCTTGCATCGAAATTGGTCACTGCTGCTGGGATAACCAGGTAAAGAAACCGTTACTGCCAAGCGACCAGGTTCTGCAATAACCAGGCATACATGGATATTCCTTGATTATGTGGCGATTTCTAAACTTTTAGTGGGTTTCGGGATGTTGATGTAACCCCTTGGGAATGTGTTATTTTCCACCCCTTCATCTACCATGCTCACAACATCCTTGTAACGAAATGACCACCATAGTCAGAATCTCTGAATGTAACAGGCCTAATGCGGTTCTTTTCCAATCATCTCAAGTATGTGAATCCTTATAATGTTATTTGTAGGGATTTCTTTAAAAAACTTGTCATGGGTATAGACTTCACCCCGAGTTTTCATTTCTATTTCAACAACTTCGAAAATCATATTTATCGAGCGTTTTGTGAATTCAGGTCCTTTTGTATCATACAACTTTTGCTTTCTTTTTTGTTTCTCATTAACTGGGATGTCCTCCAAGTCAATATTTCTTTCCTCCATCTCAAAAAGATACTTGATGCCATTCAGAATATGAAACGTGGCTCTCGAAATAAATGCTTCCTTTTCATCAAACTGTTCCTTTCTTCGCTTTTTCCTCTGTATTTCTTTCTTTCGCTCAAGCAATGGAAGATATAGTTTGTATAGTCGGAGTAATTCTGATGCGTTCAGAATGTTTTCATCAAAAATAAGATCGTACAATTCTGAGAAAACTTTTGATTTACTATTTTTCGCCTCTGAGGGCATATCCAAGTGATATGCCATAAATAATTGTCCAAGAATTTCATTGTTTAACACCTTGTTTTTGGATTGTTCCGAATGCTGATTAGGTTTTCGCTCGTAAAAATATCCCAATGTCTCAAATTCTTCTTCGAGCTTCCTTTGAATAAGATCATTTGAGTGAAGGTCTCTACTTCCTATCGGAATCTGGTTGTTTGATGTCTCACTTATTTTCTGGCTGATAGGATCTTCGCTATTTGCCTCACATACCCTTACAAGCAGTTCAATTGATTCGAGCTTGTCTGGTGTAGTTTTATGTACTTCAAATAGGGAATGCGATGTTTGGCCACCGTTTATGATCTGAAAGTTTGTTAGATTAACTACTGGTGATCGTGTACTTGGAGCATAGTCTGCTCTGTCACAAAGTATAGTAATTCCATTATTCAGGTAAAAGAAATAATAATTATCCGTTTCAATAGCAGAGTCAATTATGGCTTTATTCACTCTATGAGTCGGTTTGTATATTCTTACATTTTCATTGAATACTTGTTCATTAATTATTTCACTATTATTCTTATCCTTTATCAGCTCAATTAGATCTGTTGCTGCAACAGCTCCAATCACAGTTTTTATATTTCCATTTGCCTTTTCAAAGTGTTGGCGTTCTATGAATCGAATTTGACCATTTGCTTTCCTGGTTTTGTTTTCAAGAATCTTAGCGACTATATCTTCTTGGTCAAAATATAAAGGTTTATCAACAATTCTATATTTCTCTATAGCATTTTCCAGTTTGCGTTTTGCATGATCTACTGGATGATTCTTGTTGGATATTACATAAATCTTGAATTCGATTTTGCCATTTGATGACAAACTCAATATTTCCTGGTATTTTTCCCATACAGCATCATTTACTGTCTTCTTATCCAAATTTCCGCTAATAATAGAGTCTACTGTCAAAATAAATTGATCTAGCTCGCTTTCAGGATAGTTTTTTTTCGATAACTCAAATCTATCTGTATACTTAAAAGTCATTATATGAATAATTCTATCTGAAACATAGATCGCATCGATCTCGCCATCCATAGGTCCATCGGTAATTGTTTCTTCGATCTCGTCATCATTCAAACTCAATAGCGTTCTTAAACAGAATCTAACAAACGCCATCCCCTTACTCTCAATAGACTCCTCTCTAAATATCTTTGCCACCTTTTGATTGATTACACTAAAACTTGCCAGATTACTCATTTTCAAAGACTCCTTGTTTCTTTAATTTGGAAACCGAGGATAAAGACAGTCCAATAGATTGTAATCAATTTTCGACCGCATCGTTTGTATATCATTGATTTGAGGATATCGTCTCTTTTCCCAACACTATTAATTATAGACTTTACCTCTCCCCAATTCAACCAAAAAAGCGCCCTCCCAAAGGGAGAGCGCTTCATCTTCTCAAATAGCAATGTGCCTTACACCCCTAAGGCCGGCCTGAACTTATACCCGTAAATCAGCATCCCGCGTTCGTCGCCGTCCTGGCGGATGCGGCGGGTGACCATCTCGACCGGCATGCCGATCTTGACGGGTTCTTCGCCCAGGTC
>JAFGPS010000084.1 GCA_016936075.1 Sedimentisphaerales bacterium
ATGCCGAAGGAGGGAGTCGAACCCTCACCCTGTTGCCAGGACGGGATTTTGAATCCCGCGCGTCTGCCAGTTCCGCCACTTCGGCTAAAACCTAAAAAAAGTATTTTAAGAATAAGAACGTTTTTGTCAATATCATTTTCTACTTCAAGTATATATTAAAACGGATATTACAGCCAGAAAGAATTGTGTATTAAGTGTATTTAACGTAAAAAATTGGTTTGTTGAATATAGATTTTCTTTTTTTTGATTATAGCAGATTTTAAGGTTGTTAGGAAAAACTACGTTTTGTAAAAATATTTGTTAATTTATATTGACGATTTAAGTGTTTTTGGTATAATAGATAATAGCTTTTTCATTTTTAGCCCCTGCTTTCTCTTCCTTCTCCCCTCCCTCCGCAAAAAGCAGGGGTGCTTTTTAATGTTAATTCAGTCTGGACGATTATTTTAAAATCTATTATTTATTATCAGGCAAAATATTTGATATTTTAAATAAAACCAAGTTTTTCAGCTTCATCATATAGCCCGTAATGCTTCATTTTTTTGAATAGTGTGGTTCGATTTATTTGAAGTGCTTTTGCAGTTTCCTGCCTGTTCCAGTGATTTGCTTCCAGAGCCTGGCGTATGATATTTTTTTCTGGCTCAGCAAGAGCCTCTTTTAAGCTTATTTTTGAATAAGTTTTATGCCTGCTTGTTTTTTCCTGTTTTATTATGTCAGGCAAATCCTCAGTATTGATGAACTTGCCTTTTCCAAGAAGTGCGGCTCGTTCTATGACTTTTTCCAGTTCACGAACATTTCCCGGCCATGAATAACGCTCAAGATGACGCATTGCATCGTCTGTTATTCCGAATTTTTCCCTGTTATTTTGTGAACTGTACATTTTCAGGAAATGTTCTGCCAAAAGACGGATATCACCTACCCTCTCATATAAAGGCGGCAATTCTATTGTAATTACATTAATTCGGTAATAAAGGTCTTCACGGAACCTTCCACGCTGAACTTCATGTGCTATGTTTTTATTTGAAGCGAGAATTATTCTTGTATCGACAGTTGTTGTTTTATTGCTTCCAACTGGTTCAAATTGCCTTGTTTCAAGGACTCTGAGCAATTTTGCCTGGAGAGCCGCTGAAGCATTGGAAATTTCATCCAGAAAGATTGTACCGCCATCTGCGGCCAAGAACTTTCCTTCTTTATTGACTACTGCACCAGTAAATGATCCTTTTGCGTGACCAAAAAGTTCGCTTTCAAGCAATGTTTCCGGCAATGCACCGCAACTTACCTCTACGAATGGCTTGCTCCGCCTGGTTGAACGATGATGTATTGCGCGGGCAAGCATACTTTTGCCTGTTCCAGAGGGTCCTGCCATTAAAATAGTTGCCTTAGTATCTGATATTGCTTCAATAAGCTCGAAGATTTTCGCCATTTTATAATCCTGGCTGATTACATTCTCGATACTGAATTTTCGATCGAGCTGAATGCGAAGTCGCTCATTTTCGCTCATTAAAGATTGCTGATTGAGTGCCTTTGTGACCGCCATACGCAATTCATCATCGATAATCGGCTTTGTAAGGTAATCGTGGGCGCCTTGTTTGATAGATGTTACTGCGCTCTCGATTGTACCATAACCTGTTATGACTATTGCTACCGTCTGAGGATGTTTATTTTTGACTAAATCGAGTATTTTATGGCCGTCTCCGTCAGGTAAATGTATGTCGGTAATTACAAGATTATATTTATTATTCTCTAATTTAGACAGAGCCGCCTGAAAAGTTTCAACTCCTTCTGTTTCGAAACCTTCAGTTTTGAGAAATCCACAGAGGGAATCAAGGATTATCTTATCGTTATCAATAATGAGTATGCTTTTTTTAACCATATATTTTCAATTATTATCGGTATTTCCGAAAATCATTGCATCCCATAGTGCCATTGATAAATGGCCTGCTGTTAAAATAGTAAGTAATGATTTTGTCAAGTCAAGTTATTATGTTGAATATTTTCAACATCCCTGTTTATTTTTTCGGACAGAAAAAGCCCCATGTTTATCAGAAATGAGAGGATTTACATTTAAAATTGAGAAATGTAAAAAAATTTTAAATTTTTTCAACTTTTTTATCAACAAAGCCCTTACTTCATACGCCTGCAGTAAAGGGTAAAAATGGTAAGTATTCTGTATGAAATTTGACAGGTTAATGAAAAACAATGAGAAAATATTAAAAAATCGCGATTTTAATGTTACGAAATGTTAAATATTACGTCAATTTATGAAAGGAGGTGAGAGAAATGATGTTGGAATAATTGGTGAAGAATATACCCCTACCCATTGTCAAGATAGAAATAATGTTTTTAACTCTCGCAAATATTGGAAAATGCATCTTCGTTGGAAATCAGTATTTAAAACCATTAACTTATGTATGAGAGAATTTGAAAGTTCTGATCACTGAAAATTAAATTGTTAAAGAATAACACAAATATAGCGAAGGAAAGGATAATATTATTATGAAAAAGAAGGATTCAAAAATACACATAGTTTTATATATGGCAAAAATAATTATTTTATTTGCTTTAATTTCAGAAACGTTGGCATTAGGCCCGGAAGATGCTGAACAATGGGCACCAGGAAACGAAATAGAAGTTGATATCCATAATTCCAGCGGTTCATATCTTGCTATAAATGATACCTTGGCAGTATCAGCATCAGCGGAAGATTGTGATTTATACAGAGTAGGTGAAAATTGGTACGATTATTGGGATGATGTTGATTCAGGAGGCACGGAAGAGTATTATCATATATGGTGGACAACAACTCTTGGCTCATTTATTGATATGTACGGTGCATATGGAATATATCAAGCACCGGATTGTGGACGTGGATTTGCTATAGTACAAAATATAACTATAACTGCCCATGCTGATGATTGTGATGAAGGAGATGAATATCCGACAGATGCCGGCTATCAAGAAAGTGTTGATGGTACAGATTCAATTTCTGTATATGTTTGGCAAATGTTTGTGGGGGCTCATATGGCAGAAGGTCCGTTACCTAACAATAATGCTCCTGCAATGCTGGCAAGTTTAGGTGGTACTGCCTTGGGTTGGGTCATACCTGGCACTCCTACAGGTACAACTGGTTATTATGGTAATACAGAACTATATGGAATGATTCCGAACGAAATAACTATAACAAATGGATATAACTGGTACCAATATAAGAAAGGGATATATAGGTATAAGACAACAAGTAGCAATCCCAATTGGGTGATTAGTGAGAATAGTCCTTCTTATACACTTGATTTTGGGCCGGATTATCTATATATTGATGATGATCCTCGGAGCCCTAACGAGACAGGTTCTAATACGCATATGATATTTGCTTTGGATACACCAGGATTTAACGCAGGTGCAAGTAACAATAACTATATTCCGCCTGACATTTATGAAGATTATGATTTTGACTTAAAATGCTGGATCGAATATAATGGAGTTAGAGCTTCAAATGAGAACATCTGGCAAGTGGATTTTGAATTAGAAAGAGTTTCGGGCTACTGGAGTGAAGTTTTTCATATACTTTTAACAAGTTCATAATAATTTCCTATGAAATTGAAATGGTTTGTCTATATGTGCAAATATGGACAAACTATTTTTTTTAATAATCACAGACCTCTGCATAAATAATAGTAAAGTATTTTTAATTTATAGAAATATTATTCATTAATTCAAATCGATTATAAAATATAAAGTGATATTTTGTTTAAATAAAAAAAAGTGAAAATACTGTGAGATTATCAGATTTGGAAAGGAAATTGGATATGAGAAATCAAGGAATGTATATAATTAATTATAAGGTATGTTCTTTTAGGCTAATCATTCTTTTATTATGTGTATCTTCATGTTTTAGCCAGGGGGTTCTGGATATACCTTGGTATAGTCCTTTGGAACTTCTCGAAGGGGCCAGTCCGGAACAAGTTCAAGTAGTAGAGAATTTTAATGCGGAAATAAAGTTGGCAAGTGAGGCTCCAGATCGAAATTCAGAAATAGAACATTTACAAAAAGCACTTGAATATCGTCCAGATGATCCGGACAATATCAGGATAGAATTTGAAATAGCTATAGCAATGAGCCAGCATTGGGATCCAGAAAATCCCCAGCCCATGCGCAGGGAAGAGTCAGTTGAATATTACAAAAGAATACTTAATAATTATAATCATATGGATTACTACAGTATAGATGGTATAAATAGCTCAAGCTGCAGACAATTTATAATACCTCAAGCATCGATTCATTTGGCTGGTTTACAAAGAGGTTTGTATGGTGATAATGAGTCAGCCAGAAAAACACTCAAAATTTCAATGCAGTGTATGGTTCAAACTTACGAAAAGCGTAAATACGACTGGTTAAACGCAAATCAACCCAAGGATGTGAAATTAGAAGGTCGTTTTGGGGGACCAGTGGAGAGAGCTAAATGGGAAAGCCGAATGAGTATGTGGGAAACACGTAAGAAGAAAGCTGAAGCAGGAGATGTTTTTAGTAAACTGGAAATGGAAATTGCTAAAGCTGCAGTGAGGCAATATGGTTTAACATTTGGAACCAGGCAAAAGGCAATGGATGTTGCATTGGCTATGGGAGAAATAATTCGGGATTATCCAGGCACACCTATGGCGAAAATAGCTGCAGATCACATAGAAAAAGCGAAAGAAATGTCCTTAGAAGAAATTAATAAAGAAGTTCTCTTACCTCCGAGTATCTACGGCGAAGAGAATATTAAAGGTGCGATGGATACACAGGATATCTCTGAGAATATAGAGGATATAATTGTGGAAGTATTTATTCCAAAAATTGACAAACAACTTAAAGAAGGGAAACCATTTGTTTTTAGTTTTGTTGATAGAAAATTAGTTAATTGTTCGGCTAAGCCTGACAGCGAATCAGCATATAAAGCACTTCGAAATCTTGGCAAAGGTGATATTGCTTGGGATGGTTCTTTAATAACGGTACGTAGAGCAAAAGCTTTGAATATTAAAGAGGAATATAGTCGTTCCTTACAATATCTTCACGGTAGATGGTGCGATAGAAACATTCTCCCAGAAAATGTGAGTCTTCCATACTCATTATTGGTAGTTACAAATGAAGATATAGATTTCTTAATAACTATAAAAAATATTGAAACAGAAGGAGTTACAATTTCTTATAGGAGACTAAGTTCCGAAGAAGTTAAACTTTTCCTACCTGATCAAAATGTTGAAATGTGAAACGAAATCCTTTTACACCTTGTAGAGGAGTTTTAAAATGTTCTGTCGCAATTATACGGATTTCAATCCATAGAGAAAGTTAGCCAACTACGTCTGACGGGCGTATAACAAGAGTTAAGATGCATCACACAGCAAACGTATACTGATTTACATCTTGATTTTAAGACATTAAGGGCATTTATTCCAGATATTCCGGATGGCACACAAGTATATATCGAGGATTCGCCTGAGACCATGTATATATGGCTTAAAGGTAAACCGGTTTTGTAGATACTGACAAATGTTTTTGTTTTGTTTGCAATTACTTTTGGCTTAAAAAAATAAGAAAAAGTAAAAAATCACAAATTTTTAATGTTACAAAATTCTATAAATTACGTCTTAACTTACAAAGAAGCTGGAGAAATATAGCTTTAATTTTTGGATGATTAGTAAAGAATAGAATTGGAAAGGAAATAGCGATGTACAAATATTTGATTATAGTCTTTTTATTGATAATTTCTAAAGTTCCTGCTTCAGAACAGGTTGACGTTAATGATTTACTTAATAAATTGCAGGAAAACCAGAAAAATTATGCTGCTTATAGTGCTACAAGTGTCATCACTTCAGAAATAAAAAAAGAACAGGAGACTTATTTCTCACGTAGAGAAACTGTAATTTTTATTGATGGCGAACGGATCGATTTTCGTAATCACCAGTGGCGAAATCTTAAATCAAAGGATCAAGCGACTCCGTTGGAAGATGCTGATTTCAGAAGTTTTTTATGGGATGGCAGCTCCTTTTACTATTATACAAAACTGGACAAATACGATTGTTCTCTTAATATAACAAGTAACAGTGATGATAAGATTGAATTTCTTTCTACGGGATATGAAGGTACGCCGCTTATAGGCATTTTCAATGGTGACCAGATACCGGTCTATTCAATACTTCGCAAGGCCAAAACGATATCACTCCGAGAACAGTTGGAAAAGATAGGCGAATCGAAATGCTATGTTATAAATGCAGTAACTGACCATGGTGAATATACGGTTTGGATAGACCCTGAACATGGATATAATATAGCAAAAGCAGAAGTTTCAAAGAAGAAAGGTGACATTCATTTGGGAAAACCTTTGAGTTGGATGGGCGATACTACTGGTTTGGGGTATAGGTCGGAAATCGTGCCATTAAGTGGTTACTCATTTAATTTGTTAAATGTTCGTTTCGAAAAGATTAACAGTGTATGGGTTCCTGTAGAAGCTGATTACGAAACTACTTTGGATTACGGCGGGCGTATCACAAAAGCTAAGACTCATCATAAGCAAACACATACTGATTTAAATCCTGATTTTAAGTCGTTAAAAGCATTTATTCCAGACATTCCGGATGGTACACAAGTATATAAAAATGACTCACCGGGTACCAAGTATATATGGCTTGATGGTAAACCGGTTATGTAGATACTGGTAAAAATTTTTTTCTTTACCCGACATTCCTTATGGCTTAAAAAATGAGAAAAAGTGGAAAATTTCAATTTTTAACGTTACAAAACTCTATGAATTACGACTATATTTGAAAGGAGTTGAGATAAAACACACTGGAATTGTTAAATTATTGGTAAATAATCGGGCGGATAATAAATGAAAACTATGAGTTGTATTTTTACAATTGTATTCTATTTCTTGTGTTTTAGCATAACAGCGGCAGAAGAAATGACGGTATCTGAGTTATTGAATAAGTTTGAAGAAGCGCAAAAACCTTTTCGAAGATCTATTATTAAAAGTGATGATTTGTACGAATACAGAGATACAAGGGATGAAGGAAAGACAACCTGGGGCCGAAACATTTCAGAATATAGAAGAGATAGTGAACTTATTGATTTAATTGCTTCATTTTATGAATTGGCACAGAAAGATGCTCCCTTAAATATTGAGGATGCTTCAATAAGAAGGTTAATCTGGGATGGAGAAAAATTCTACCAGTATGATCCTCATAAAGAAACTCCGGGTACATTGTTCATTTCACAAGACCAGGAAGATACTAAGGCGGCAATTACAAGTAATAAGGTATCTCGGCTTGAAGGATTTTTTAAGGGTGATAGGGAAGAATCAGTATTTTCAATTATACGTGGAGCAAACAATGTGAAAGTCAGACAAGATATGGATGTGATTGATGGAACAAGCTGTTATGTCTTAGATGCTGAAACTCCCAACGGTAAATATTATATATGGATTGCTCCGAAATACGGATATAATATGGTCAAAGCTCATGTTTATAAAAGTGAAGGTGACATTTTATATGGTGAACAAATAGGTGCACCTTCTGAAGTTCCTTCAAATTCCGATCCGATTGCAATCCTGGAAAGAGTTGGAGGCAATCTTCCAATTCGAAGACATTCTGAATTCGTATTTACTATAGATAATATTCGTTTTGAGAATATTGACAATGTGTGGGTACCTGTAGAAGCGGATATTCAATTTATTACGAAATATGATAATGGTGACATTCAGAATACAAAAGTCCATCATAAACGAACTCATGTTGATATAAATCCCGATTTCAAAGCTATAAAAGCATTTATTCCAGACATTGAGGAAGGTTCACGAGTTTACAACGGCTTAAGTTTAAGCCATGCGAAAACATTAGCAGCTATAGATATACTGAATGAACATAAAAAAGCTGTTGAAAACTCCTTGTTGATAAGTGGAAAATCTACTTTTAAGGCGGAAGTGAGACGAAAGCATAAAGTACCCGATGGATATAATCCCGGTTATGACTCTATAAACGAGACATTTTTTGTTCTTCATGACTCTGATCGTATAGATATGCGTTATGAACAAAAGGATTTTGATCATGGAATAATAGTAGACGAATACGAACGTCAATATTTGGTCGATAAGGGAATTAGTCATCTTATTTTTCGTAAACCTGATGTACCGGTTCCTGATTTTATATATGCAACAAAGAAAGATAGCTTTAATCTAATGTTTGAGACTATAGCAGTGAATGGTTATTTGGAAGGATATTCAGCTCATGATGATAAATATTTCTGGGAAATATTCGAAGAAGCAGAAGACTTAAAACTTCGAGAAAATATGGAGATTGTTAATGGCCATGAAACGTATGTCCTTGAAACAAAAATTCCATCTCAAGGCCAATACACATTATGGATTGATCCAGCTTTCGGATATAAAATAAGAAAATTAGTTATAAAAATGACAAGTGATGATTTATCTGATGTAGAACTTCGAGAAGGAGGAATTCCATCTGCAGGCCCGCAGATGAGTTTTCTTCCAACAGAAAGAATATATACTTTAAATTCCGTTGATATCGAAAAAATAGGAGATGTTTTTGTACCTGTAAGCGGAGTACTTAATAACGTTAACACTTTTTCTAACGGAGAACAAATGGTTGAGGAGTTTAACTATAAAAGATACGAAATAGATTTAAATCCTGATTTCAGCAAGTACCCGGATGCGTTTATTTTGGATACTCCTGATGGTACCCCTGTTCTTTATGCTGATTATATGGAAACCGAAAAACGCTTTGAATGGCGGGATGATAAAGTGATAGAAAAAGTGGACCAGCCTAAAACAGAAGAGACTGATAATGCGAAATAGTTATTTGATAAAAGATATTAAAAAAGGCTTCCTGCTGTGTTTAATATTACTTATAAGTGGTATAAGTTTCGGCCAGACAAAAATCCTGACCGCAATAGACATACTCAACGAACATAAAAAATCTCTTAAAGACTCATTGCTCGCAAGAGAGAAATCTGTTTTTAAAGCTGAAATGAAACGCACGGAAAAAATACCTGAAAAGTATATTCCAAGCTCAGATTCTTTGACTATTAAATATTTAGTTTTCCATGAGTCTAATCGTACAGATATTCGTTTAGAAGAAAAAAGATTTAATAAAGGATCAATTACATGGGATGTCGAACGTCAGAAATTATATATTAAAGGTTTGACTTATCAAGCTGATAATGGACCGGGAGAACTTCCTGGTGGGATAGATATAAAAACAGGAGTTAGCCGTAAAGCTGTGAACAAAAATATACAAGGTGTAAATGCTTTCATGGAAGGATATTGGCCGCCAGAAGATAAATATTTCTGGGAAATGTTCGAAGAATCAGATAACTTAAAACTTCGAGAAGATATGGAGATGGTTGATGGTCACCAGACATATGTTCTTGAAATAAAAATACCTCATGACGGCCGGTACACATTATGGATTGATCCTGCTTTCGGATTTAATATTAGAAAATTCACTTATATAAAAACTGATAGTGACTTATCAGATTGGGAGCCATTTGAATTAACTGACCCAACTAAAGGTCCATCACAGAGGTTTCCTGCAGAAGAGACGATACTTGCTATGGACTCAGTTAAGATTGAAAAGATTAGAGATATTTTCGTACCTATAAGTGGAGTATATGAAGTTATTACGACATATTCTAACGGCGAGCAAAGGATTAGTACGGAGGAATATAAACGATTCGATATCGAATTAAATCCTGATTTCAGCAAGTACCCGAATGCATTTGCTTTAAATGTTCCTAATGGCGCTAGAGTTGTTTATAATCAGGATTATTCTTCCAAAATAAAATATGAATGGCGTGATGGAGAGGTTATAGAAAAAGTGGACCAGCCCAATATACAAGAGATTGATAATGCGAAATAGTTATTTGATAAAAGATATTAAAAAAGGCTTCCTGTTGTGTTTAATGTTGCTTATTAGTGGCATAAGTTTCGGCCAGACAAAAACCTTGAACGCAATGGATGTACTTAATGAACATAAAAAATCTCTGAAAGAGTCATTGCTTGCAAGAGAAAAATTAGCTTTTAAGGCTGAAATGAAACAGACAACAAAAATTCCTGAAAAGTATATTCCAAGCTCCGATTCATTAACTATAACATATTTATTATTTCATGAATCTGATCGTACAGATATTCGTTTAGAAGAGAATACATTTTATAAAGGATCGATAGTAAATGAATACGAACGTCAAATTTTACATATTCAAGGTTTGACCTATCGAATTACTAAAAAAAACGGGAAAATATTGACATCAATAGATATAAGAAAAGAAGACAACCTTAAAGCAGGGAACAGAAATATACAAGGTATAAATGCAATTATGGAAGGGTATTTACCATCTGAAGACAAATTCTTTTGGGAAATGTTCGGAGAATCAGATAGCTTAAAACTTCGAGAAAATATGGAGACAGTTGATGGTCACCTGACATATGTCCTTGAGATAAAAAAACCTCTTGACGGCCAGTACATATTATGGATTGATCCTGCTTTCGGATTTAATATTAGAAAATTTATGATAAAAAAAACAGGTAGTGATTTGCCTGATTGGTATCCACTTGAATTCGCCGACCCAACTAGAGGTCCATCGTTTAGGTTCCCTCCAAAAGAAACAAAAGAAACAATAGATATAGTTGAAATTAAAAAATTAGGAGGTGTTTTCGTTCCTGTAATTGGAAAGTTAAACTTAGTTACAACTTATTCAAACGGCGAACAAAGGATAGTTACGCAAGAATATAAACGATTTGATATCGATTTAAATCCGGATTTCAGCAAATACCCTGATGCATTTGTTCTGGATGTTCCTGATGGTACTAGTGTTGTTTATGATCAGGATTTATATTCCAAAATAAAATATGAATGGCGAGATGGTCAGGTCGTACAAAAAATTGAAAATATTGAACCACCGGATATAACAAAATAGTTATTCAAAAAATATTGGATAAACTAATCACTTTATTAAACTATTAGTCCGGCCATATTCCCTGGAAAACCTCTATCGCCGGGCCGGTCATATAGACGCAATTATCTTCTTTGCACCAGTTAAGATTTAAGTCTCCTCCGGGTAGATGGGCGGTGCAAACATTACCCTGACGTCCGGTAAAAACCGCGGCGACACCACAGGCACAGGCTCCTGTGCCGCAGGCTAAGGTGATGCCGCTGCCTCTTTCCCAAGTTCTCATTGTAAATTCAGTAGGGGTGTTTATTTGTACGAAATGTGCGTTTACACGATGGGGAAATAGCGGGTGATGTTCTATAACAGGTCCGATTTTTTCAAGTTTTATTAGTTCGGTATTGTCGCAGAAAAACACTGCGTGCGGATTTCCCATGGAAACGCATGTCATTTGCAATTGCTGTCCGAGAATTTCAATTGGATAATCAATCACCTTTTCACCTGTCAGATTTACAGGTATTTGCTGTGGATTTAAAACAGGCTGGCCCATGTTTACACAAATCTGACTCACATTATCATTATCATCAGTTAAAAGCCCGACTCGTAATATACCATTGCCGGTCTCGATGTTCAGTGATGATGGAAATGTTGCCTGGCCCGGTACGGCGAAACTTTCTCCCGGAGCTGTCAATTTATATTCATAAGTGTATTTTGCAACGCACCTTAAGCCATTGCCACACATTTCGGCTTCTGAGCCGTCTGCGTTAAAAATACGCATTCTAACGTCAGCTATTTCAGATGGCGTAATAAGAATCAGACCATCTCCGCCGACACCAAAGTGCCTGTCGCTGATAACTGGAGCAAGTTTTTCCGGCTGATCTACTGTTTCTTTAAAGCAATCGACATAAATATAGTCGTTACCGAGACCATGCATCTTAGTAAATTTCATTTAGTTTTCCTTAAAAACAATATCTAAATATAATAATGTTTTTGAAATGACAAATCAAATTCATTTTATATATGAAGTACATTAGTATTTTTACTTGCTCTGGTCGATATATATGTTAGATTAGGTTCTTGTTTTATGAAGGAGCAAATTGTACAGAAAGGATGCTATGAATCGACCGCTGACAGACAGTCTGGAATTCAAAAAGAAGCAGGAAGCGACGGTTGCCCTGCGCAGTAATAAAAAAAACAATGGAATACAGACAGTTTCTGTTCTTAGCATATCCGACAAAAGCGGGAGTCTTATAGCAGATTCCTCAGGACAAAAAAAGATTATGGTAGCAGGCAAGAAATTTCATTTAATAGGCGCCGGCGGCATAGGAATGAGCGGCTTAGGGGTACTTCTTCTTAAAAATAACGCCGTAGTTACCGGCTCCGACCAGGAACAAACGCATGTTACGAATCACCTTTGCGAACTTGGAGCCGATATAAAAGTAGGCCATGAAGCCTCAAATCTTGGCGAGAATATCGATGCGGTTGTGATTTCAGCCGCTATAACAGAGAGTAATTCCGAATTGCAGCAAGCCCGTAAGCAGGGCTGCAAAGTATATAAATATGCCGAAATGTTGGGCGAAGTAATGGATTTCTATGAAGGAATCGCGGTAGCCGGCACGCACGGTAAAAGTACCACAAGCGGCTGGCTCACATACCTTCTGAAGCAGGCTCAAGTTGACACGAATTACATTATTGGCGCTGACATATGCCAACTCCAAAGTTCTTCTGGAGTTGGAGAAAGTCCTTATTTTGTCGCCGAAGCATGTGAATATGACAGGAGTTTTTTGAATTTAAAACCGAAAATAGCATGCTTATTAAATATTGAGCCGGACCACCTGGATTATTATAAAGATTTAGATGACATAATTGAAGCCTTCAGTAATTTTGCTCACGGAACAAAACCTGGTGGTATGATAATAGCCAATGGTGAAGACGAGAACGTAAAAAAAATTCTCAAGAGTTTTGATAGTAATATTAATTTCAAAACTTTTGGTCTTGATAAAAACTGTGATTTCTATGCAGATAATCTTTCAATAGAAAATGGTCTGTATGCCTTTGATATATATGAAAGGGGTCAGTTTTTAGGTAGAGCCATGATTTCTTTGCCGGGCAAGCATAATGTTTATAATGCTTTGGCGGTAACTGCGATTGCAGTAAATCTTGGTCTTGAGCCGAAGAAAGTTATTGAACTGCTTGGCGGCTTTACAGGAATGGATCGAAGGTTAATGTTAAAAGGGCAATTTGATGGAATTACTGTTCTGGATGATTATGCCCATCATCCTACTGAAATTATGGCTTCGCTCGCCGCGATACGTGACAGGTATAATCCTGCGCGTTTGTGGTGTATTTTTCAGCCGCATCAGTACAGCAGGACAAGATTTTTACTTGATGATTTTACAGAAAGCTTTAAGTTGGCTGACTTAACTATTGTGCCGGAAATTTATTTTGTGCGTGATTCACTTGAGATGAAGCAGCAGATTAACGCTCAAATGCTTGTCGAAAGAATCAAATCAGCCGGTAGTGAAGCTTTATTTATTGATGGTTTCGGGGCAATTTGCGATTATATAAAAAGCAATGCACGTCCCGGTGATGTAATTGTAACTATGGGCGCAGGTGATATTTGGAAAGTAGCAGATGAATATATTCAGTGGTTTAGAAGAAATAGTTGAAAGAGATTATACTCTTGCTGGTGAAACATGGTACGGCCTTGGCGGCGCGGCTGATTATTTTATCAGACCGGAAAATTCCAAGCAGCTTAAAAAGGTAGTTCAGCGATGTAATGAAAATAATATACCCATTTATGTTCTGGGTTTTGGTTCTAATCTCCTTGTTGCTGATGAAGGTTTGAAGGCTGCTGTTATTAAACTCGACGGCGAACAATTTACTAAACTGGAGTTTGATAAAGATGAAGTTACCGTATGGGCCGGAGTTGATCTTAACAAGGTTGTAATGGATTCTGTCCGGCAGGGTCTTTCCGGTATAGAAGCATTGACTGGAATACCTGGTTCTGTCGGTGGAGCAGTAAGAATGAATGCCGGCGGGAATTTCGGTGATTTTGGCTCATCAGTTGAAAAAGTTCAGCTAATGGATATCGAAGGACATATCTTTGAAAAAAGCAAACCTGAACTCGTATTTGATTATCGCAGAACAAATATAACAGCGAAGTTTATTCTTAACGCCCAGTTAAAATTAACACCTTCAGATTCTGAACAAATAATGCGAACTGTAAAGGAAATCTGGATTTATAAGAAAAATACTCAGCCGCTTAATACAAAAAATTCAGGATGTATATTTAAAAATCCCAGGGGAGTTTCCGCCGGAGCTTTAATTGACAGGGCGGGATTGAAGGGATTGCAGGTAGGCGGTGCAACAGTTAGTGAAAAACATGCGAATTTTATTAATGCAAAAAAAGGCTGCACAAGTCATGATGTTATCAATTTGATAGATACAATAAAAGAGAAGGTTAAAGACCAATTCAATATTGAGTTGGAGCTCGAAATAGAAATATGGAAATAGAAAAAAACGACGGCGCTAAATTGGAAAACTCTGACAAAAAACCAAAAGTAGCTGTCCTCATGGGTGGTATCGGATCGGAGCGTGAGATAAGTATCCAGAGCGGCAATTCTGTTGCCGATGCTCTCCGGCAGGCCGGTTTCGATATTGTTACATTTGATATAAATCCGAATAATCTTGAAATACTTAGCGATAAAAGTATTGACGTTTTCTTTCCTGTATTACATGGTGAATTTGGTGAGGACGGCACACTCCAGCAAATTCTGGAAGATAAATCGCTGGTTTACGCGGGAAGCGGTCCAGCCGCAAGTAGAGCGGCTTTTGATAAAGTTGAAAGCAAGAAAATCTTTTTCGAAGCAGGTATAACAACTCCGAATTCAATCGAGTTCGATAATAATGTCGAACTTGAATTGCTTGAACAAGAATTGAAATACCTTGGTGATAAATATGTAATTAAACCAGTCAGGCAGGGCAGTAGTGTTGGAATATGTATTGTTGATACAATAAAGGACGCGATTAAAGCGGCACAAAAAACATTTACAGATTTCGGAGATTGTTTAATAGAAGAGTTTGTTGCCGGACGTGAATTAACAGTTGGTATCCTTTGCGGACAATCACTTCCGATAATTGAAATAAAACCAAAAAGCGGATTTTATAACTATCACGCTAAATATGTTGATGATAATACACAATATTTATTAGATACAGTTAAGGACTCAACTATTATTCAGGCAATAAATAAGGCGGCTCTGGATTGTTTTGATACTCTTGGTTGCAGGCATTTCTCACGTGTTGATTTTATTTTGACTAATGAGAATGTTGCCTATGTTCTTGAAGTAAATACAATTCCCGGCTTTACAAGTCACTCACTGTTGCCGAAAGCCGCCGCGAAGGCAGGTTTTCCGATGAGCCAGTTGTGTAAAAAAATTGTCGAAAGTGCATATTTAGACATAGTTGAAACGCAATCATAGTAAGAGATAAAAAGTGGCAAGAAGAAAAAGAAAGAATAGTAGAATTTCGTTGAAAAAAGGTTTTTTTAAAAGAGGAAAGAACTGGGATTTCGACTGGATTGGTCCGAGCCTGATAAAGTTATTAAAATTTGCCTTTATTGCAGGTTTAATTTCAGGTATAGGTATATCGCTTCATTATATAGATAAAAAATATATAAGGACAGCTCAATCAAAAGAATTCGGGCCTCTCACACTGAAAGATGTTCCGCAATGGGTACTTGACAGTGACGAACTAATTGAGAAAATTCTCGACAAAGCTGGAGGCAGAAAATTTCGACTCGACGAAAAAACCGCTTCTATAGTCAGGGACAATTTACGGTCCGTTGCATGGATGGAAAATACAAGCGTTCAAACAATGGGAGATGAAATTCAGGTTCGTGCTCGTTATAGGAAACCTATTGCTGTGATACAATCCGAGCCGTCTAAATTTTATATCGATGTAAATCAGGTTGTTCTTGATTATGTTCCATTACCGAAGCTTTTCATAGTTGAAATAAAATTAGGTAGTTTACTTGATTCCAAAACTCCTATATATGGCGAGGTATGGCAGCGTAATGATTTGACTGCTGCGCTTAAAATAATAGAAAAAATCAATCAAATGGATAAAACATTGAGACAGAAAAAACCTCTTTTAAGTGAAATAGCATCAATTGATGTGAGCAATTATCGTGGGATAAAAAGCAGGAGCAACCCGCATATTATTTTATATTCACATGATGATACACCAATCCATTGGGGTGCAGAAATAGGCGGCTGGCAAAAAGAGATGGAATCACCTGATGCGCAAAAGTTAGCAAAACTTTATGCGTATTATGAGCAGGAGGGGACGTTAAATAGCGGAAAAAAAGTCAATTTTATTAATTTGCGTGACCCTCAAGTGAAGATTCCACTGCCTATTGACGGATTTTAAAACAAATTATTAAAATATTTTTTGTAACAAAATTACATTTCTTTCGTCTATATATTAGCAGGTCGAGTAAGAAAATATTCAATTAAAACTTTAACTGAATGAGGGCATAATGAAATATAAGCAATATATAGCAGCATTTTCTATTTTAATAATCATTTCGCTTTCAGGTTGTTCGAGTATAGAGAACGAAAAATTCGAGAAAACCAATAAAAACAAAAAATATGTCAAATCTCTCCAAACTCGCTATTTTGGTAATAGTACTTTTAATTTCAACAGCGAGAACTTAAAGAAAGTTGAGTTCGAGGGTGATATCATAGTTGGCCAAACAAGGATTAAATATCAAAAAGGATTTGAGAGTCAGGCCAGAAATATTGCAAAGAAACTTGATAATGTGTTTTCTTATGTAAAAACCGAAACTGGAATCGAGTTTGCGATAAATCCACAGGTATATTTGCTTCGGGTCCAGGAATATCCACAAAGTATAAATGTGCATTTTAAAATAGAGGACCCAAATATTTTTCCGATACCTATATTTGCTGAAGTTGGTCATGATGATCCGAATCAGATAATAGAAGATAATCATTTCTTTCCTTATATGCTTGCTCACGAAATAACTGAAGCATCTCTCATGTATCCGGATGGAAAAGGTGTAGTAAAAGGCGATTCTCGTTTTCGTATCTTGTTTTTAATTATTGATCAAAATAACTATACAAGATGGTTCCGTGACGGCTTTGCAAATTACGCCGGTTATGTAGCGATGGATTATTTACGCTCTAATCCGGATGAGAACATGAGTGATATATGGGGGACGACATATATGCATCAAACACCTTTTCGTTCATTAATGGACATTGGTAAAGAATTGTTCAAATGGAGTCAGGTTTCAAGTCCGAGAAAAAAAGGTGATTATTACAGTGCTGCTTTAGGATTATTCTTGCTATTAGAAGACGAATATGGCCGAGATGCTATACGGAATATCATTATTGAATTGGATAATTACGAGGCCCTGAAAGGTTCGGATGTCATAAAGTTAATAAATACAAAACTTGATACTGACATTAAGAAGTTGGCTGAAGATTTTAAATTTATGACAATAGGAATCAATATTTATCAGCTTACACCTGCTATGGCACTTAATAAAGGATTGGAGCCGGAAGAAGGGCTTTTTGTTAAAACAATTGAACCGAATTCCATTGCGCAAGAAGTAGGCATAGACGCCAATGACGTAATAGTTGCTATTAATGACAAACCGATTGCAACGAGTTTCGATTTTGAGATGGAGCTTTTCAAAGCAATGAAGCAGCCGAAAGCACAATTTAAAATATGGAGAAAAGGCGAAGGCTATAAAGAAATACAGATTAGCATGGATAAAACATCTAAAATAACGGCTGGGAAAAAACCGAAAAAATCAAAAGCAGCTAAAAGTGTCAGCGGCTTCGGTATTAGCTTTAGTTATAAAACGGAAAAAGGGTCTAAGAAAAAAGAATAATATGAATTGTTTTTCGGGGCATATAAATCAATATCTACTGATTTAAGGCATTGGACAATTCCATATAGCGATATAGAATGTTGTAATTTTCACATAGCTCTTTGAATTTCTTCAGAGATTCTTCGCTTAGCTGGCTCTGTACATCAGCGTCTGCTTTGCAATTAAAAATCCTGCATCCGGCAAAACGATATTGATGGACCGTACACTTCCCTTTTTCATTATAAGGACATACTCCAGTTTGCATTGGCTTGAGATTATCAACATTAAGACTAATTACCATGAATATTATCTCCAGCACAGTGACATACAAACGATGGTCGTAAGTAATAAAGTCACAACATTGGCCGCAGGCATCGCATTTCTCTGGAATATTGTTTTCTATTTGCGAATCGAGCCAGTCGTAAATTTTTTTTACTTCCTGAATTAATTCCGAGTTTACTTTTTGTCTTTCCACCATTTGAGAGTTTTTTTGATTTTCTGGATTTCCTCGAAGTTATAGAGTTTTCCCCGATTAATTCCGGGACAGCTTCGCAAAGCTTCGTTCCAGGTGTTAGGACTCGTTAAATTACTCGCCCAGAACGGCCACGTCCTGCATTGATTCGGCCTGACAGGATATATCATGCACTGCTTTTTACCTTTGACTTCCCGCAGAAAAATACAGTCTTTCGTAGAACTCTGCTCGATAATTGTTGTTCGAAGCCCGGCTCGTTTTAAATATTGTTTTTTGAATTGTTCGACCGGAATTTTAAGAAATTCAGCGGCCAGTTCTATCTCCGGCTTTGTAATCCAGATAACACCTTCTTCCGGCCCGGAACAACATTTCCCGCACTCAGTACATTCAAAATGCAATCCGGCAACATACCACAATTCTTTTTTCATAAATTAAACACAAATATTTGATTAAAAAGTGTAGGGTGCGTGTTAACGCACCAGTTCCTTTCTATTTGGTGCGTTGGCACGCACCCTACATAATCCATAAAGTTTTGGTAATTCTATATATTTATTTTTACCACTTCAAAACTGCGCCGGTATCTGCGCTGGTTGCCATTGCTGCGTATTTTGCAAGGCAGCCTTTTGTGATTCTGGGTTTCGGTGCTTTCCATTTTTTCTTACGTTCGGCCAGTTCTTTATTCGAGACTTTTACCTTAATACTATTTTTCGGAATATTGATTTCGATTATGTCGCCATTCTTTACCAAGCCAATCGGACCTCCAACCGCGGCTTCGGGACTGATGTGACCAATGCAAGCGCCACGAGTTCCGCCGGAAAATCTGCCGTCTGTGATTAAAGCTACCGATTCGCCAAGACCTGCACCCATGATATAACTTGTCGGACTGAGCATTTCCTGCATTCCCGGGCCGCCTTTGGGGCCTTCGCAGCGAATTACAACAACATCTCCGGCTTTAACTTTACCGGCGAGAATTCCGTCACAAGCTTGTTCCTGGCTCTCGAAAATGACAGCCGGACCTGTATGGACAAGCATTTCGGGAGCAACGCCCGCGGTCTTTATAACGCTGCCTTTCGGTGCAAGATTACCCTTGAGAATTGAAAGTCCGCCTGTTTTCGAATACGGATTTTTAATTGAATGAATCACTTCGTTATTTGTAACTTTTGCTTTTGCGATATTCTTTCCGAGCGTTTTTCCGGTTACAGTTATACAGTCTTTATTAAGCAAATTAGGAATTTTACTGATTTCCTTCAGAATCGCACTGATACCGCCAGCGGCGTCAACATCTTCGACGTGGTATTTACTTGACGGAGAAACTTTGCATATGTTCGGACATTTCGCTGAAATCGAATTGATACTTCCAAGGTCATATTTAATTTCGGCTTCATTCGCTATCGCTAATGTATGCAAAACAGTATTTGTCGAGCCGCCCATTGCCATATCGAGAATAAGAGCGTTGTCTAATGATTTTTTATTAATAATATCAAGCGGCTTAATGTCCTTCTTGATTAAGGTCATTATTTGCTTGCCGACTGATTTGTAAAGTTCCTGGCGTTTTGGATCAATTGCCAGAATCGTTCCATTTCCCGGCATAGCCATTCCGATAGCTTCGCAGAGACAGTTCATTGAATTTGCAGTAAACATACCTGAACAACTACCCTGGGAAGGGCAGCCGGCACATTCGAGTTCCGTTAACTCTTTTTCGTTTATTTTGCCGGCGTTGAATTCCGCGACGCCTTCGAAAATGCTGATAAGGTCAACAGTTTTCCCGTCTTTGGTTTTGCCCGCGGCCATAGGTCCGCCTGAAACAAAAATCGTCGGGACGTTTACTCTGACTGAACCCATGAGCATGCCCGGCACAATCTTATCACAGTTCGGAATACAGATAAGACCGTCGAAGCAATGTGCGCGAACCATCGTTTCGACTGAATCTGCGACTATTTCACGCGAAGACAGGGAATATTTCATGCCGGTATGCCCCATAGCAATACCGTCACAAACCGCTATAGTATTAAATTCAAGAGGAGTTCCGCCTGCATCACGAACAGCCTGTTTTACGACCTGTGCGACTTTATTGAGATGGACATGGCCCGGAACAACTTCGCAAAAGCTGTTGGCTATTCCAATCATCGGTTTCTTAATATCTGCCTCACTCAGGCCGGTTGCACGCATAAGAGCGCGGTGAGGTGCACGCTGAAAACCCTTCTTAACTGTATCACTATTCATAATATATTTTCTCCAAATAAACTACCAATTTAACGTAAGAGCATATTGTAGTTACTTTTCGCGAATAATTAAAGAAAAAATCGGTTGTCTTTATATATATTGTATGTACAATTATAATTTTAATATGTTCTATTTCTTACTTGGAGAACTAATCATGAAGCAAAGTAAATTATATTATTTAGCGGCGGCTGGAATTTTAAGCCTGTTTCTTTTCTTTTCAGGCTGTGCTAAAAAAGCGGTTAAAATCGAAACACTTACAAAATCAAATCCGAATTTAAAACTTGCTTTAACAAAAGTACCCGGTCAATCCGAAAGTTTCCGATTGAAAACTCTGGTTCAAAGGAAAGTTTCTATCGAAGGTCCTGAGAGGGAAAATGCCATGTCTTTCGATGGCGGTCAATCAAGCAACAAAATTGAAATGGTATTCGACTCCCTCGTACAGAGCGTTAATGACCAGGGAAATGCTATAGAACAAATTACTATCAAAGAGTTAAAATATTTCTCCGAGGTTCGCGATGAAGTAACACTCGATTTTGACAGCTCTAAAGACAAAAATCCCAACGATGCTTTATTTGCGTTAATAGGTAACAGTTACACAATCGAAGTCACACCCCAGGGTCAGGTTGCTGTAATTGGAGATACAAGCAGCATCATAGGTGCTATCGAAGATATTCCATCCAATTTAAGGACCGCTCTCAGTTTGATTTCTGAAAGCAGTATCAAATCGCGTCACTCTATTCCACTGCCAGATGCAAATGATAATGAATTAAAAGCAGAGAAAACTTGGAGTTCAGAAGTAAGTTATGATTTTGACAGAATGGGTTCCAGTTCTTTTGAAAAAACTTATAAACTGGAAAAGGTCGAAAAAAACGATGACAATCTTACTGCGATTATTTCTATGAGCGCAATTCCTTCGGCAGCAAGTTCGACTCCAACTATGGCAGATGTAATGCCGACATATACAGGCTCAATGGAACTGGATATCACCACAGGTACATTGATAAAAAATCAGGAAAACTTAGTAAACGAGTGGGTCATTGTTGTTCCGAATTCAAACCCGGAAGGGCCTCCAAATGTAATACATCTGACTGCAACGAGGTTATATGATATTGAAAAAATTAAGTGACATATTTGTAAGTTATAAGTTCTAAGCAAAGGATAAAGGTCTAAAGTTGAGCAGGATATTCGCAATTTCATTTGTATTTTTATTAAGCATCATAAGCGGGTGTGCCAATAATAATCTTAAGTCACCTGAATCAAAAGATGTCTTTTTAACGGTAGATTTTCAGGAAGGTAAAACATTAAGATACAGATTCGTATCTGAAAGAGAAACTGTCGTCGATTGGAATCCTCGCAACAGTGTCGTTGAAAATAGTGAATCTGTTCTTAACAAAACCAACGAAAAACTGGATTTAGTAATGTTATATACGCCTCTTGAGATTAATCCCTATGGACTTTCAACTATAGAAGTTACATGTCAGGAAGCTAAAGTTAGTAGAAGTGTTGGAGCACCAAAAGACGCCGCTGAATACTTAAATGAAAAAACGTTTACCTTTAAAGTAGATTCGAGCGGCAAAATACATGACTATTCTGAATTGGGTGAACTAATCAAGCAAGCAGGGCAGAAGGCATTCTCTTCCGGAACTGGTTCGAACAAAATAAAAGAGCCGGATATGATTGGTGATTTCATTGCAACTCAATGGTTTCTTTGGGATTCTATATCGAATATTCCAAATGCCGCTCAAGGTGTCGAGATTGGTCAAAGCTGGAAATCAAAATTGTCTGTTCCAACTCCTATGGTTAGCAGATTAGCAAGAGATGTAACTTATAAACTCGATGAAATCCAGCCAAATGAAAATATTGCAGTTATAAATAGTACTTATAAAAAGTCCGGCACCGTTCCGAAAAGCTGGCCTGTTCCATATACAGGAAGTTTTCAGGTGAGAGGAACCTTCGGTTTTCTTGGCGGCTATAAACTTCTCGATCTGGCGGGTTGGGGAAAGGAACTTTTTAATGTCGAACTGGGACAAATCGAGGAATATAACCAGCAATACGAAATGATTATTGAGGCTGCTATACCTATTGGTATAAGCGTAAATCCAATTATAAATATTAAGCAAACTATTTCGATGAAACTTATCGAAGAATAAATTATGAAAGAAACGTGAGACGAATAACAAATGACAAAACAGGATAATCTATGGGCACCGTGGCGAATAAATTACATTCTTGGTCTTGATTCGGAAACAAAACCAAAAGTAAAGGATAATTCCGGGACATCTGAAGATTCCGAATGTTTCATTTGTCATAATTTCGCGCATCCACAGGATGATGACGAAAATCTCGTTCTATGGCGAACCGAACATAGCATAGTAATATTGAATCGCTATCCATACAATAACGGCCACTTGTTAATAGCACCGACTAAGCACATATCCGGACTCGATGATTCAAATGATGAAGAATTACTGGATATGATGAAGCTTATCCGGGAATCGAAGAAGGCTTTGTCGCTTGCAATCAAGCCGCATGGTTTTAATGTTGGAATGAATTTCAGTCGATGTGCCGGAGCGGGCTTGCCGGGTCATATGCACATTCATGTTGTGCCGCGATGGAACGGCGATACGAATTTTATGAGCGTTTGCGGCGATACAAAAGTTATCAGCCAGAGTTTAATCGAGCTTCTTGAATTATTAAAAAAAGTAAGCGGCGAAAACGACCTTCCTTGTTTGTAACATTCATTATATTCAAGTTGAATTGAATTATGTCGGATAATTACAGCAGATTTGCGGTAACGGAAAAAAACGCGAGAGGGAGAAGTTTCCCTGAGAAACCTCATCCTTATCGCTCGGACTTCGAGCGGGACCGTGACAGGGCGATACACTCACACGCATTCAGGAGGCTCGAAGGTAAAACGCAGGTTTTTACGCCGGGACTTGACGATTATTATCGCACACGCCTTACGCATAGTATCGAAGTGGCGCAAATCGGCAGAACGATTGCCAAAGCACTTCAGCTCAACGAAGCTCTTACCGAGGCAATTTGTCTTGCACATGATATTGGTCATTCGCCTTTCGGACACGCCGGAGAACAAACACTTAATAATCTTATGAAACCATATGGTGGCTTCGAGCATAATTCCCAGGCTCTCAGGATTGTTGATTTGCTCGAGCATCCATATCCAGACTTTATGGGTTTGAACCTGATGTATGAAACAAGGCTCGGTCTTGCAAAACATCATAGTCCTTATGACAATCCTAAAAGCGATAAATTTCAGGAAGCAAATTGTTCGCTCGAAGGACAAATCGCTGATATTGCCGATAGGATTGCGTATAACTGTCACGACCTCGAAGACGGCTTGCGGGCAGGATTGATTAAGCCGGAACAATTGAAAATAGAAATTGTACAGCAGGCCGAAGAACGAATAAACGCTTCAGAACTTAAGGACAGAACAATCAGAAGAACGCGAACCGCGAAATCCATTCTCGATTATTTAGTGAGCGATTGTCTCAGCACAAGTAAAAACAAACTTGAAAATACAAATATAAAAGACATCAGCGATATTTATAATGCCGAAGAAAATCTCATTGTTATTTCTGAAATAAGTAATACTTTGCTTTCTGAACTCGAAACATTTTTATTAAAGAATTTCTATTTACATCCAACTCTAAATCAGGCTACAGAAAAAATTAAAGGCTGGTTAACGAGTCTGTTTAATAAATATTGCAATTCTCCGGACATTATGCCAGGCTATTTCAGGCGATTTATAGAAAATGAAGGCCGGGAAAGAACAGTTTGCGATTATATAGCAGGCATGACTGATAGATATTGCCTCAAACTGCTCGAAGGAATATAACGCAAAATCTCGGCAAGGCTCTGTTAAAACCTATATTATTAGCAAGTATTGGGTACAGACACGAATGGCGGGACTTTAAGCAACATGTTTTAATCTCCATAGCTTTCTTGTTTTTTTCAGAGTTGGATAATGTCGCATTTCTCTTC
>JAFGPS010000085.1 GCA_016936075.1 Sedimentisphaerales bacterium
AAAATAATCGATGATTTCTACGACGATTTAACCGCAAGAAATTTCTCACCACATACATGCGCATCAGCAATTGAAATTTCCAGACCCGTCAATCTGAAAAAATGCCTCAGAGCGATTGACGTCTGCAAAGGTGTAGTTCGCGCGGTCACAGACGAAGAAATTCTCGACGCTAAAGCACTCATCGGAAAATATGGCTTAGGTTGCGAACCGGCATCCGCGGCTACTATCGCCGGCCTCAAACATCTTAGAGAAGAAGGAATAATCGGCGATAGCGAAAGAGTTGCATGCGTCTTAACCGGCCACGTCCTAAAGGATCCGGACAGAACAGTAAACTATCACAAAAACAAAGAAGGATTATTCAGCAATCCCCCGATAGAAGCTCCAAACGACCTCGACGCAATAATAAAGCTGATTAAGTAGAAAGTAACCATCCACACGTCATTGCACCCATCACCGAATGTGCTGGATCAAATATATGTAGGGTGCGTGACAACGCACCATTTCTATCTTATTTCGTGATCCCCAACTCACGAAGCGCCTTCGAGGTAAGACCAGTTATCCGCACATTGTCACCGAATGTTTTTATAGTGACATTTTGCAAACCAAGAGACTGCGGCAAATTCGACATCGGCCCGGCTAATTTCACTCCGCCATGCTCACCAAGAATCTGCGGCGAAATATAAACATAAATCTCATCCGCGAAATTCTCCGCCAAAAATGATGTAAGTACAGTCGGCCCGCCTTCAATCATTAATTGCTGTACGCCGCGTTTTCCCAATTCATCTATCAGGTAATGAATATTGGAAAGACCATGAGTATCAGGATATGCAAATAGTTCAGCTTGTGTTTGTTTTATAGTTTGCAGAATCTCCGGATTTTTATCAATCGTGTACTGGCTCGTGTAAATCATTACTGGATCATCACCCGCGGTTTTCAATAATTTGCAATCGGGTGGAATTTTAAGGTAACTATCCATAACAATTCGCAATAGTTTAGTTCCCTTGCTCGGTCTTGCAGTCAGCATAGGATTATCGGCAATAACCGTATTGATTCCAACCAGTATCGCCTGAGAACGCCTACGGAGTTTATGTACATCTCTCCTGCTTCGCTCGTTGGAAATCCATTTCAGTTTCTTGTCTTTGCTCGTAAAAGAAACATTTCCATCTATTGTCTGTGCCCATTTCAAAACAACCCACGGCTTACCTGTTATCGCACGTTTCATAAAAGGAGCACTGATGAGTTTTGCTTCTTTTTCAAGAATACCTGTATGAACTTCTATTCCGGCGTTTTTGAGTTGTTCTATTCCCCCGCCGTTATTATGTTTTGCCGGATCGATTGTCGCAATATAAACTTTCGAAATACCCGCATTGATTACGGCATGCGAACATGGCCCGGTTTTACCCTGATGACAACATGGCTCAAGAGTGACATATAATGTGCCGCCTTTTGGACTGATACCAAGTGACTTGCAATCATCTAAAGCATTAACTTCCGCGTGCGCCTCGCCGAACTTTTTATGATAACCTTCGCCGATAATTTGATTGCCTTTGGTGATAACTGCACCGACCGGCGGATTAGGCTCGACCGAACCTATGCCGCGTTTGGCAAGGTTTATCGCCAACTTCATAAAATGTTCATGATTTTCCATCATAATAAACAACTCGATTACATGCAGTTTGTCATTCCCGCGCAGGCGGGAATCCAGTTATCCGATACTTCTTAACTACCAAGTATATCCAAAAATCCCTGTTCGTCTACAACTTTAATACCAAGAGCATTAGCCTTATCGAGCTTGCTTCCCGGATTTTTACCAGCGACTAAAAGGCTTGTCTTTTTGCTCACCGTTGATGTCACTTTATAACCCTTGAGTTTTAATTGTTCTTTAGCTTCTTCCCGTGTAAATTTCTCAAGTGTCCCGGTCACAACCGCAGTCAATCCGGTGCTTTTCTTAGAATTAACCGGAGCAGGCTTCTCAAGGTTAAATTTTTCATCATCCAATAACTGATTTATTATTGAAATATTTTTCTCATCATGAAAATATTCAAAAATACTTTTCGCTACAATCGGGCCAATCTGGTCAATTTCCGCAAGCTCTTCTTCGGTTGCGTTCATTACCTTGTCCAAAGAATCATAATTCTCCGTCAACACCTGTGCGGTTTGCCCGCCAATATGCCTGATTCCCAAAGCCGCTATGAACCGCCATAAAGGTCTCGTTTTACTTGCTTTGATTGCATTGATTACTTTACCTGCGCTTATTTCACCCATTCGCTCAAGACCGACAATGTCTCTGCGTTTTAACTTGTAAAGGTCCGCGAAATTTTTCACAAGCTCATGTTTGACTAATTGTTCAATTAAAGCCTCGCCCAGATTTTCAATATCCATCTGGCCCCGGCCGGCGAAGTATTTTAGTTTTTCTTTAAGCTGTCCCTTGCATTCAGGATTGATACATCTGATATAAACTCCATCTTCATCCTTCTTAACTTCCGAGCCGCAGATAGGACAGGCTTTAGGTATCTCAAAAGCAGATGAGCTTTCAGATGCTTTTTCTATCACCTTTACAACCTGTGGTATTATCTCTCCTGCTTTTTCTATTATTACTGTGTCACCTTCACGAACATCGAGTTTTGCAAGCATATCAAAATTA
Source organism: Sedimentisphaerales bacterium (assembly GCA_016936075.1). Lineage (GTDB taxonomy): Bacteria > Planctomycetota > Phycisphaerae > Sedimentisphaerales > Anaerobacaceae > JAFGPS01. The sequence goes on from JAFGPS010000085.1 coordinate 2,645, forward strand.
TGTAAACTCGCACGTTTGACTGTAGTACCTGCAAGTAGAACAGGAGTAAGATTTGCAACAGGAGTAAGTATGCCGGTCTTACCAACCTGAACGTCTATAGATTCTACTTTCGTTTCCGCCTGCTCTGCGGCGAATTTATATGAAATGCACCATCTCGGAGCGCGGCCGGTAGAGCCGAGAATGTCACGCTGGGCAAGATTGTTTATTTTTATAACCATTCCATCAATCTGGTAATCAAGCTCAGAACGTCTTTTATCCCAGCTAAGACATATTCCCATTACTTCGTCGATATCTTTTGCTTTTGTAATATTGGGATTTATAGGCAAGCCGAACTGTTTGAATTTTTCAAGACAATCAAAATGATTATCAGCCAGCGGCTCAGAAATCTCACCTGTCGCATAAGCAAAAAAAGAAAGATTTCTTGTTTTAGTAATATTTGCATCGAGAAGCTTTAATGAACCGGCGGCTGCATTCCTCGGATTTGCAAATAACGGCTCACCAGCTTCTGCCTTCAACCTGTTTAATTCCGTAAAAGAACTTGTAGGCATATATATTTCGCCGCGAACTTCGAGGATGTCAGGAATATTGATATTATTCCTTAATCTAAGTGGTATATTTTTTATTGTCCTGATATTCGCGGTGACATTATCGCCTGTCTCGCCGTTACCTCTTGTCGCTCCTGTAACGAGCTTACCATTTTCATAACGAAGACTTATCGCAAGGCCGTCGATTTTCAACTCAACTACGTAATCATAATCATCGTGGCCAAGCTGCTTTTTTATTCTCTCGTCGAACGCTTTAAGTTCCTCCGCGTTATAAGTATTATCCATACTCAGCATTGCAACAGAATGCCTGACAGTTTCGAATCCTTCCAGCGGCTGGCCTGAAACTCGCTGCGTAGGCGAATCGGGAGTAATCAATTCAGGATGCTCATTCTCAAGCTCTTTCAGTTCAGCAAAAAGCTTATCGTATTCCTGATCGGAAATCTTCGGCTGACTCAGAACATAATACAAATAGTCATGTTCCCGAATCTGCTCGCGAAGCTGCTCTATTTTTTTGTTCACATCTTTACTCATACGCCGCTAATTGTATAACTTTTGTGAGGAAAATTAAATCTAAATTTATTGCTTTTAATATTCTGTGGGGCACTCGTCGCGGCGTAGGCCTTTGCTGTAGCCGGAAGCCCCACCTCCGCAAGGAGTCCAAGGGACCTACAAATACTATAAAGTGTGGCAGCATCAAGCGCAGCTTGGGGATGGTCTGATACGAATTTACATCCCCATCCTGATAAAAGAATCAGGATGAGGCTGCCACCCTCAATTCCTTTTAAAGAATTAAGCCCAAATTACTTTTTGCTATTCATAAGCCTGTTAAAATAGTCGGGAATTTTTGTGTCGAAGCTCATTTGCTCGCCGGTGACTGGGTGTTTGAAGGAAATTGACTTTGAGTGCAAAGCCAGATTCATATCCTTATCCTTTCCATACTTGCGGTCGCCTACGATTGGGTGTCCCCTATCGGCCATGTGAACACGTATCTGATTTTTCCTGCCGGTCAAAAGATTAATCTCGACAAGACTGAACTGAGCCGTTTCTTTCAGAACTTTATAAGCCGTATGCGAGAGCCTGCCTTTCGTTTCATCATTTGTTGAATAGACGGTAAAGGATTTGCTCTCGGCCAGGTACGAAGTGATAATGCCCTCTTTTTGTTTCAACTTTCCATGAACGAGCGCAACATATTTCTTTTCAATCTCTTTCCACTGGTCCTTGAGTTGCAACATAATCTTTTCGCTTTTCGCAAAGATAAGCAAACCCGAGGTCCACTGATCCAGCCTGTGAACAACAAAAACTTCCTTCCGCGACTTCGCGTTCCCCTTCTTCACATAATCAGTAAGAAGATAATGAGCCGTCTTTGTCCTGTTAGACTTCGTCCCAACCGTCAACAATCCGGCCTGCTTATCCATAACAAGAAGATATTCATCTTCATATATTATCTTAAGCCCTTTAGGCTGATACTTTTTCTTTATAATATTACTCATATGGTGATGATTGTATATCTTTTACGATGAAAATTAAATCTAAATCTCTGTATGTTTGTATCAACTATATTTTTGCTCGTGCAATCCCTCATATCAATTACTTCAGAATTAAAAACCATTGCTTGAGATCATTATTCCTCCGTTTTCATCGGTTTCTATTTTCCATTTAAATTCAGGTTGCCCACCTCCCATAGAAGCAATTACTTCTTTAGGTGTTTTATAACTCATTATATACTCTTCAGCCAATTTTCTTATTATTTGGTAAAAATTTAATGCCCTGCTTATTTTTAAATTAAATTCATTCCATCTAATAATCTTTGGATGACCACATCCTTGATTTGGCATTCTAAATCCATCTTTCCATATGATATAATCAGCATGTGCATATGCATTTCTAATTTCAGGATCAAAAGCATCAGAAAAAACTTCAACTAGTTCCTTCAAATCTAAAGATTCTGCGTGACCAATCAAATCTCGAAATATTTTGTTAGAATTTGGAGCGATCTTTTTCCCCGTTTCTCCATGTGTTCTATTTAGTTCCAGAAATGGCCACATTCTATAGTCTTCACCGCCAGCTATTCTCATCATATTTTTAGGCATCTCATAAAAACCAGAAGCTTCTGATAAATGGCAATAAAAAGCTAGTGAAACTCTGATTTTAATTATGGAATTGAATTTTTGATTTATAAAATCTAAATACTCCTTAAATGCACGATTAGTTTCTTCCCATGTGCACCATCCTGGCCCTTGTTCGCCACGAAATTCGGGAGCTAATGCCAACGCAAATTGTACTTCGTTTTTACTTTTTGCACACTCGAAAAGTTTCCTAAATGCATTTTCGGTATGATGAACATACTCAGAATCGTTATTTTCTGTTGAGGACATATTAAACCTCTCTTTTTCCTTAATAAACCAATAATATAAATATCTGTTTAATACCAACAATATATATCTTAAAAGAAGTTTTGCAAGAGGATACTATTAATTGTGGCATGGCCATCCTGGCCATGCTTCATGGGCAGGATGCCCATGACACGGTTATTTAATGATTCCTTTCAGGTAACCTAAAGCGTAGGCCATGCCGGTGTGCCAGGGTTCGGCGCAGTTCATTTGTGGGGTGTGGTCGGGAATTAGTAGGCCGGTGTAGTTGTTGTTTTGTAAGATTTCTATAATCCTGTGCATGTCTAAATCGCCGTCGTCTATGAAGGTTTCATAGTATCGAGGGACCTTTCCCTTTACATTTCTGATATGGATGTATGCGACTCGGTTTTGTTTAGTGAACGAATCTAAAGCTTCGTAAACGTTGCCTTCGGACATTTCGGCAAGTGTACCAAGGCATAGCTCAAACTGGTTATACTTGCTCGGATTAATTTTTATAACTCGCTCATACATTTCCGGCTGATACACAAGACGGGGCTGTTTGCGCATGAAAGGTAACGGCGGATCATCGGGATGAAGTGCCATTATTACATTCGATTCTTTTGCGACTGGTAAAATTTCGTTCAGGAAATTTTCGTATCTTGACCATAGTTCTTCGTGTGTAATTTGCGGCAGGAATCCTTCCTTCGCGTTTGTGTCGTAAATCATGTTCCATACCATACCATTAGGTATTGGAGTATCATCGCTGCTTTCCATTCCAACGGACATTGCGCCGCCTCGAGCGAACGGGCCTGTAATTCGGCCGCATACTCCGGCAATGCTGAAGTTGTATCCCATGATTGGAATTTTTGCTTCGCCGAGAGTACGAATTATTGTTTTGACGTTTTCTAATTGCTCTTGTTTTTTCGGGCCGTCTAAGAGAACATCGTGCCAGTGAGCCGGGTCGAAATTTTCTATTGCTTCGAGTTCGAGACCTGCTTCGTTTATTTCTTTTTTGATTTGTAATAGTTCATCGAGTGACCATAGTTTGTCCGGGTCTCCGGCCATGCCCCAGCCTTTGTCGCCGCCTGTAGGTTGATTGTCCGAGGGATTGCCTTTGCCTTGTTTGAAGTAATCGACCATATGTATTACGAGATGTGTTGCACCGCACTGCTTTGCAAACTGGTAATTCTGCTTTGTGAGCATGTGCTTATATAAACCCAAACCGAGCTTCATAAATTTTTCCTGTTACAAATTAAAATCCGATACTTACGCCGCCGTCGACAACCAATTGCTGGCCGGTAATGAAAGCCGCTTCGTCCGAGCAGAGATAAACCGCGGCCCAGCCGATATCTTCGGGCTTGCCTATACGATTCATTGGTGTGCGTAACAAAATCTTTTCCAGTCTTTCTTTGTCGTTCCGCATTGCTTTTTTCGACATGTCAGTTTCAATCCAGCCGGGAGCTATCGCGTTTACCCTGATTCCTTTCGGTGACAATTCCGTAGCGTACGTTCTAACCAAGCCGAGCAGAGCGGATTTTGAAGCGGCGTATGCAGAGACTTCTGGAATGCCGAAAATCGCGGCCATCGAAGTAATAAACAAAATATTTCCCGAGCCGCGTTCTATGAATTTTGGAATAAAAGCGCGAGTCATAGCATGGGCACCGAGAACGTTGGTTTTCATAATCTGTTCAAAATCATTTTCTTCAGTTTCGGCAGAATATTTCTTCATATTGATACCGGCATTATTAACTATGATATCCGGAACACCAACTCTTTCAGTAACAATTTTAGCAAATCCTTCAGCCTGCGACGTATCGCTAACATCATGGATTATATAACGGCATTTATCTGAAAGTTCGTCACAGGTAAGCGATAATGCACATTCTCTGCGGCCTGTCAATAATACGTTTGCACCGGCTTTTACCATGCATTTAGCGATTTCCTTGCCAATTCCTGTGCCGCCGCCGGTTATTAAAGCGGTTTTGTTTTCCAACGAAAATATCTTTTGAATATCTTTCATAAAATTAAAATCTCAATGGTGAGAAATCCAATTTAGCTAACGAAGTCTATATTGAAATGGTCACTTTACTTTTTAAAATATACTGCTTTTAAGTCTTTTCATTTTTACACTAATTATTATAACAAAAAACCTCATTTTGTGAAGTTAAATATTTTACAGCCCTCTAATTTCTTATCTAAACAATCTTTTTTAACACATTTAATACATGATTTTTTCCTTTACTTATCCCGCATTTTAGGCAATATTTACACTAAAATGGAATTTTACAGAAGATTGAATATGGAATCCGCTTTATATTTAAGGAGGTCATTATGAAGTTGACGAGACGAGATTTTTTGAAACTTAGCGGTACAACTGCGGCTGGATTATCACTCGGAGGCTGCATTGGAAATTTATCAGGGAAGTCCGGCTCAAAAAGGCCAAACATATTACTCATAATGGCCGACGACATGGGTTTTTCCGATATAGGTTGCTATGGCGGCGAAATCGACACACCCAATATAGACAAGCTCGCGGCAAATGGTCTTCGTTATACTCAATTTTATAATTCTGCACGATGCTGCCCTACCCGCGCTGCGTTGAACACTGGTCTTTATCCTCACAAGACAGGCCTGGGCTGGATGACCGTAGCGGACCTTGGTAAGCCGGGTTACATTGGTGAACTGAACGACAATTGCATTACAATTGCACAGGGTCTCAAACCTGCCGGGTATCATACATATATAAGCGGCAAATGGCACGTTGTATTCGATAAGGACATGGAAGAAAACAGCCCGAAACATAACTGGCCTTTGCAGAGAGGTTTCGACAAATACTATGGCCACCTGGCGGGCGATGGTGGATATTACAAACCAAGGGCACTTACGCAAGACAATACAAGAATCGAAGCACCGGACGAAAATTATTACTATACAGATGCAATCGGTGACCATGCGGTGCAATTTTTGAGTGACCATTACTCGAGTTACGGTGATGAGCCGTTCTTTATGTACGTTCCATTTTATTCGCCGCACAGGCCGTTACATGCCAAACCTGAAGATATCGCAAAATATAAAGGTAACTACAAAGTCGGCTGGGACGTAATTCGAAGAAGACGCTATCGCAAGCAAATCGAGATTGGACTTTTCGACGCGACGTGGGACCTTTCCGCGCGTGACAGGAATGTTCCCGCGTGGGATAATGTGCCAGAGAACCAAAGGGATTTATGGGATATGCGTATGGCAACTTATGCGGCTATGGTTGACTGCATGGATCAGAATATTGGAAAGATTCTCAAAACACTTGAAAAAAATAATGCAATCGATAATACGGTTATAATCTTTATTTCCGA
>JAFGPS010000086.1 GCA_016936075.1 Sedimentisphaerales bacterium
ATAGAAATAATTATATAAAAAATATAAGGAGGTTAAAAAATGAGGATTTATATTAAGTTCGCTTTTTATTTTGTCGTTCTATCTTTTCCAGTTATCGCTCTGGGCACATCTTCCAATGAATTGATAACATTTGTTAATAATTCGATTAAGCAATTGAATGAATCATCTTTTAAAATCCTCTACTTTAAAAAAGCGGAAATTGACACAGTTGAAAATATCAACAAGACAAACAGTAACAATTTACATCTCTGCTGGCTCAAAAATGACAAAGGTCGTACAGGTTATCTCGCAATATCAGAAAATAACGGTCATTTCAATATAATAGCTTTTTCGGCAACAAATACTTCACCTGATTATTTTCTTAAAAAGCTGGAACTATATGAATTACCTAAAAAACAATTAAATCTATCAAACGCAAAGCAAGTATCATTTATTGAAAATGTTCCTTTGGTAGCCGCCGCTAAAACGACAATAGGAACAGAGCCAATTGAGATTTCAGAAATTGCGGCTTCACTTTCAAGTCTATTTAATTTTATACAGAATGAAAAAAAGATTCTTTTTTTTGGCCATACTGGCTTCTCAGACCCTGAATATACCAGGCGTTTTTTGGAAAATCCTGATAGTGCAAGCCCTCCAGATGATTCTAAATGGAAATCAATTGATGATGAAATTCAAAAAGCTACTAACACTCAACTATCAAATACATTCTCAAATCTAAAACTCAGAGAATTAAGCTCGGAACAAAGAGTAACCTTAAAAAATAGTGTTCGACAAATTATAAAGCCAATTATCAAGAAAAAACTCCTTAATCCAGCTTATGCAGCAGAAAGATTACAAGTGATTCTAAGAGAAAATGATCTGTTGACAGATATAACAAGAACAGATATTTCCCCTGGTATTAGAGATGCTATTTCAATACAGCAAGACTATCTCAATGGGAATAACACGAAACTTCAACAAAATCTAAATATATTCTTTAAGACAAGAGGCCGAACCGCTAAGATAGAAATAATACCTTTTGAAAAATTGCAATCTGATTCTTTGCCTGTCATATTAACTGGACCTGACAACATTGCGGCTGTTTTACTTGGATTTATAGACATTGATAATGAAAGATTTGCATCGGTATTTTTTCCAAAAAATGGAAATCCTCTAAAAATGAGCCTTTCAGAAAAAAAACGCAGGATGCGAAAAGAACAAGGAATACCTGAACCTACTGCAGATGAGGAAGAAGAAAAGCTAAGGGAATCATTAGAAATAATCCGCGAATCTGAAGAAAAAATGCGTAAAGCATATGAAGAAAAAGGCCTTCCTATACCAGAGCAAGAAAAAAGTGCAGAAGATGAATTTCTTGAAAGAGTAGAACGTATTAAAACAGCTGATGATAATATGTTTTTTGTAGAGGATAGAAATAGTGACCTTTCAGAGCAATTTACAAACGGCATTCATTTAATTAATTGTTCAACACTTTCATCGTGGCAAGTATTAAGCATAAGTGAAATTCAGATTGGTGATAACTGGTAAATAGTATTTATCTTTTATGAAGTACTATGCTCAGAAAGGCTTCCTGTATTTGTTCGAAGGTAGGTTGTTCGATTTTCTTTTTGATAAGGACAAGGTAATCATAGCCGCATGGGATTTCGTTTTGATTCAATCTGAATGCTTCTCGGACGAGGCGTTTTATCCTGTTTCGTTTGACTGCGTTTCCAAAAGACTTTCCAACTGAAATTCCCAAACGGGAAAAGCCGCACTCGTTCGGTGCGATATATATAGCAAATAACCTGCTCCGTACGCATTTCCCATTCTTGAGAATTGATACGAATTGATTGTTACTGCAAATTCGTTTTTCTTTTGAAAAAGAATAATTCATTAGTTTTTAGTCTTTAGTTTTGAGTTTTGAGCAAGCAGATTGCGAACAGCACATCCTGCAATTTTTTTGTATTGTACTGATAAATATTGTAAAATGTTATATAATTGCTATAAGGATGAACATAATATAGCAAATGAGCGTAAAATAAAGCATAAATTGAAAATATGAAACTTTTTTTGGCAGGGTAAAAAAATGAAAAATAAAGTATCAATCCTGATTATATCGTTGTTAGTTTCATCATTATTCGTCACAGCTCAGGCAAATAGCGAAGCCCCAAAACCCGGCAAACAAAAAACAATCACCCTTTTTGACGCTAAAAATCAAGCTGATAAGAAAAAAATGGTTGTGAAAAGCACAGATTTGGCTCCAGATAGTGAAATTTCCTGGTCAGTACAGAAAACGACTACCCCAGCCGGAGTGCAAATCATTGAAGTAAATAATGGCAAACTCAGCTTCCAGATAATTCCATCACTCGGCATGGCAATCCAGAAAGTTGTCTTGGGAGACCAGAATCTGGCATGGAATTCACCTGCAATTAATAATAAACCAGCCTCATTAGTTGAGTTAGTAGTTGACCAAACCAAACCTTACAAGATAACCATTAAAGGCAAAGTCGAGGAAGCTTCAACGAATGCACCGAACCTTATTACAGAAATTTCAACCGTCCCCGGCGAGAGTACATTCCATCTTTCCAATACATTTGATTTTGGAAATATGACTACCAAAGCAGTTGCTGCAGAAGAACCAACTATTAAATTAGCAGACCTCGCAAAATCTGCCCAATCTTGGGAGCCGTCTTTTACAGAATGGTCCGGTAAACAGGCACCAGATTTTACAATTACTGACATTACCGGCAAGAAAACAAAAGTAAGTGACTATCGCGGCAAAAATCTTATTCTGAATGTATGGGCTACTTGGTGCCCCCCTTGCAGAAAAGAGATTCCTGATTTCATCGAGTTGCGCAAAGAAATTAGCGAAGATGAACTTGCAATAGTTGGCATATCAACAGAAGACGGCCAGGATAGCAAGGTTAAAGATTTCGTAAAAGAAAACAAAATGAACTACACAATCTCAGTAGCAGACTTTACAAAACTTGATGCTCCATACAGCAAAATTTCCGCGATACCAACTACATTTTTCATCGATAAAGAAGGAAAAATAAAATTCGCTACAATCGGAGTCTTAACTCTGAAAGACACAAAAAACATACTTAAGGCAAAGTAGAAAACTTTAACTCAAATTCTGATTGGCTTGCCAAGGCGTAATTCGTTGCTTTGGTAAACGTATGAATAGTCCGGCTTCGCCCCTTATGGGCTACGCCGCGGCATTTTACATTCTCCTTAAAGGAGAATGTAAAATGGAGACGAAGGGAATCGAACCCTCATTTCCGCGATGCGACCGCGGTGTGCTCCCGTTACACCACGTCCCCGGTAAACACATAAAATAATATATCACAAAAAAAGCTAAAAATACAATGCTTATTTTTTTTGTCTGAAAATCAAAATTCCCATTTATCAAAGCATAGAATTTCTTCGATAGCAAGTCTTGTATTCTGCTTTCCAGGCTCGGCAGGATAACCAAGAGCCATTAATTCTATAATAGCTGCTTGCTGAGGAATCGAAAGTATCTCTCTTACTTTTTCAGTTTCGAACGAACCAATCCAGCACGTTCCAAGGCCAAGTTCCGTAGCTTGCAGGCTGATATGCTCGAGTGCAATGGAAATGTCAATCGGACCGATTGCCTGGCCACACTTCATCACGTAATCCATATTACTGCATGCGACAATAATCGCTCCGGCTTTTTCAAAAACCTCTGGTCTGTTCGTACATTCGGCTACCTTTGATTTGACTTCTTTATTTGTAACTACGACAAAACGCCAGTCCTGGAAATTTCTCGCAGATGGCGCGAGTCTTGCGGCTTCGAAAATCTTATCCAGTTTATCTTTTTCAATTTCCTTGTCCTGATACGATCGGCAGGAATGTCTTTTTTGAATAATATCTAAAATACTCATAGTAATACCTTAAAATCTATTTTAAGTTTCTTCTTTTCTTAGAAATTGTATAATAGCACAACTTCCCAAAATTGTCAAAAGCATGAATTTAAAGTATTTCAGTATTAAGTTTTTACTCCAATCTCTGCATCAACTCCTGCTTGACCGGTTCTGATGCAATGAAAAGGTCCTCCGGGTATCCGACATTCTCAAGCATTTGCTCGTAAATTTTTTCTTCTTCATGCAAATTCAAACCCATTCCGGCAAGATATTGCAAACGCAGATTCGTATCACGATTTATGAACGCATCGCTCAACCATTCTTCCAAATCCGTAACCTGTCCAGCGTATGTCGAAAGAAAATCCACCGCAGAGTTAAAACCTAAATATTGCAGTGAAGTTTTTATCGGTTCATTTTCCGGCGAGTTAAGACGAGCCTGCATTTCATCTACATTAATTTTAATGTCATCGTTCCAGCCCAAAAGCACGATGTCATAACCTTTGCCGTAATAATCATTGCCCCAAATCGAACCATCAGGGAAAGCCTTGAAAAATGTCGCAATTTCACTTTTTACAGTAGCGAATGTACTCTCATATAGCGGCACCCATTGAGTTACGATACCTCCGGGATTCAAACGCTCTTTACACATCTCGAAATATTCTTCAGTATATAAAGCAGCCGCACCTTTGACCCATGGATGAATCGGGTCCGAGGTGATGATATCGAATGTCTTTTCTGTAGTAAGGACATAGTGACGTGCATCATCATAAATAATGGTAACACGAGGATCATCGATGACATGGTGATTATATTCGCCGAAATATTTCCCTGCCGTTTTTGGTATAAGCGGCTCGATTTCGCAAATTACAATTTCTTCGATACCTGGATGATACAGGAACGAGCCCGCAGTAACACCCGCACCGCAACCTACTACAAGTACTGATTTAGGTTCTTTATTAATCAACGAAGGTAAATGACCGAGCATTAACTGAAGCTTCATATCAAGCGGGTCACTCGATGCGACAATCTTGCCGCTTACATGAAAGTTTCTTGTTCCATCAATTAACTCAGTAATAGCAATTGAAGCGTTCATACCTTCGCCGTAATACAGAGGAGTTAAATTCTGATAAGAGGTAGAAAGAAAACGCCCCTCGGCAACAAGCTGCCACGGAACACCATCAACACTCCATACACAAAGTCCGGCAATTGATACTGTCACTATCAATATAATTACAAATGAAGTTCTATACAAGTTCGCTTTACCCGAACCCAATGATACAATCTTTTCCACACTCGGCCAAAACGGAGGCAAGAGCATCAACATAGCAGATACACCCGCGAGAATGATAAGCAATCTCTGTGCGTTTTGTGTACCCATTACTGGGATTGCAAGCATACTGAAAGCAACAGAACCTATAATTGCACCAACTGTATTCGCGGCGTATATTCCGCCGACAAGTTTGCCGGTATCCTGTCCCTTTATAGAAGCCGCTCCTAATGCCAGTGGGAAACTTGCACCCCAGAATAAAGCTCCTGGAAATACAGCCCAAAAACATCGTAATATATCAAGCTGGAAGTTCATCCATGGATTCGTAGCCATGTTCTGATTGATAGGCCAGAATGGAAGCGAATTAGTAAGCATATAAGCTGTATATGCAATCGAGCCAACGAGCATTAACTGGCAAACACCAAGTGCGGCTCTCGGATTGATACGACTTCGCAAAATCATCGAAGCAATACTGCTTCCGATTCCAAGACCGGTCAGGAATACCGCAAGGATAATTGAGAATGTATAAACCGTTGCACCAAGCATAAGCGAAAGCAAGCGTGTCCATACAACTTCAGAGCCGAGAGCGGTTAATCCTGAAATTGCAATCGAGATATAAACCAGCCATGGACGAGATGTTTTAACATTTTCATCATTACTAACTTGTGGCTCAGTTTGAACGCACGTAGTTCTCTTTGCGATAATCATTCCGAAAGCAAATACAGCGACATCTATCGCTACAGCAGTGTATGTCGCTATAGCCATGTCATGAACTCTAAGCAAATAGAATCCGGCGAGCAGGCAGCCTAAAACAGCGCCCGCGATGTTTCCGCCGTAAAAGAAACCGAGCCATGAAACGCCCTTTGGTGTCGATTCAACCCAGCGAGCTATTGCAGGTAATGTCGCTCCCATAAGAAATGTTGGAGGCAATAAACAGATAGCACAGATAACGCCCCGAAGGAGAATACTCGACATGCCGTGCCCAACAAAACCGATGTATAATTTATTTATGGAAGGTACACCGAATAATACGGCAACTCCAATTATACCTATCAAAAGCTCCATCACCGCGTATACACGAAGCGGGTGACGTTTCGCTGAAACTATTCGCGGAAACGCGAGGCTTCCCAGGCACATTCCGCCCATGTATGTTCCAAGTAATACACCTATCGAAACAGCCGAAGAGCCTATTACAAGTTGTATCAACTGAAACCATACAACTTCATAAATAAGTGCCGCACAGCCGCTTCCGAAAAATAATAACAGAATCAAAGGAAAATACTGATTCGATGAATTTAAATTTACTTGCTGGTCAAGATTCTCTTCGTTCATTAAAAACACCTAAATTTAGTTGAGATTTTCAGTTTTGTCCTTTTCGACTCTGCCTATAGCTGCAAGCTTTTGCTTCAGTGACGTTATCGATTCTTCAGAACCCTTGAAAATATTTTCCGGGAAAGTGTAATATTCGAGCATGTGATCCAATATTTGTACTTCATTATAAGAATTGAGCCACATACCGGCGATATACTGCAATCTAAGGTTCTTATCCCAGTTTATCTGAGCACCTTCGCTCCATTCTACTAAATCGCGAGCCTGTCCAGCGTAACTTGCAAGCATATCCTCAACGTCATTAAATCCAACGTACTGCATCGATTCTCTTACCGGCCTATGCGCTTCGTCACTGAGTTTTTCTCTTAATTCATCGATATTAATTACTGTTCCGCCCTTCTGGCCGAAAAGAACAGCATCATAACCGCGACCATAATCGTCATTACTCCATACGATAGCATCCGGGAACACTTTAAAGAATGTAGTAATAAGACTCTTTACAGTTTCATCGCTGCTCTCATAGAAAGGCATCCAAAGCGCCATTACGCCACCATCATTGAGATGGTCGTAACACATTTGATAATACTCTACTGTATTAAGAGCAGCACAACCTTTTACCCATGGGTCAATCGGGTCAGATGTAATTACATCGAATTTTTTCTTGGTTGTATGAATGAAATGTCTGCCGTCGTCAATAACAACTGTTGTTTTAGGGCTGTTCACTACATCGAAATTCTCTGATGCAAAACGAGGCGCAACATTTTTCGGAACCAGCGGCTCAATATCTACAATTGTAATTTCCTTCACTTCAGGATGCGGCACGAATGAACCGGCGGTTACTCCTGCTCCACAGGCAACGACCAGTACAGCATTCGGATCCTTATTAGTCAACGCACAAATATGACCAAGCATTCTCTGCAATTTCATATCGAGCGGGTCATTAGAAGCCTGAACTTTACCTGCACCGTGAAAACTCTGTAAACCATTGACTGTTCTTGAGACAGCAATTGATACATTTTTACCTTCACCGGCATAAATGCAATATGTTTTTTCAGGATTACCTCCATTATTTATTTCTTCAATTGTTGTAATGCCCGGTACTAATGAATCACCCATTGTCGCTGTAAATCTGCCGTATGCGATTACTCCCCAGGGAATATTCGTAACAGTTACAACCAATAAAACTACTATCGCAATAACTCCAGTCAATGTCAATGTCCCGAACAAACGCGAAGAAGCAGTTTTGATTTTTCCTGTAAAATAATCTTTTTCACTCAATGGCCAAAGTACAGGCAAGAGCATAAAACTTGCTGAAATCGCACCTAATACCATGATAATTCTTTGTGCGTTCTGTGTACCAAGATTTGGCACAATCACCATACTGAAAACCAGTGAACCAAAAATTGCACCAACTGTATTAGCGGCATAAACTCCGCCAACTACTCGGCCTGAATCCTGTCCCGGTCCGGCTACTGCTGCTAAAGCTAATGGGAAACTTGCACCCCATAGAAATGCTGACGGTAATATCGCCCAAAGGGAACGCAATATATCAAGCTGGAATGTAAACCATGGGTTAGTGACACTTGATTTAAGTGTTGGATCAATCGGCCAGAATGGAATAGACTGAGTGACCATATACGCAGTCCAGCCTACAGCCGCACATATAAGAAGCTGACATATTCCTAAAGCTACTTTCGGTTTTTTTGTAGCACCGGCTATTAACGCACCGACACTGCTTCCTATTCCAAGACCGACAAGGAATACCGCTAATATAATTGAAAAAGAGTAAACCGTAGCACCAAGCATGAGTGACAATAATCTCGTCCATACGACTTCTGCACCAAGTGCGGTGAAACCTGACATCGCGATTACTAAATAGACCCAACCTGAACCGGGAGTCTTAATAGACTTGCTCTTTTTAATATCCTCAACCTGAACCTTGTATCCTGCTGAACCTGCCAGAATAACTCCGACAAAAAATACAATAAGGTTAAATGCAAGTGCGGTATAAGTCGAAACATAAATATCATGAACGCGAAGCAGGTAAAAACCGGTTAAAAGACAACCGAATACTGCACCAATAATGTTTCCCGCGTAAAAAACGCCAAGCCATGATACGCCTTTGGGAGTGCTTTCGACCCATCTTCCGATTGCAGGTAAAGTCGCACCCATAAGGAACGTCGGCGGAAGCAGGCACATCGCACAAGCGGCACCACGCATGACGATACCCATAAAGCCGGGCTGAGCATGACTGATATAGAATTTATCAATATGAGGAATTGCAAATAAAACCCCTACACCGCACATTCCAATTAATAGCTCAAGAATGGCATAAGTTCTCAGTGGATTTCGCTTTGCGGATACAATTCTTGGAAACAGAAGACTTCCAAGACACATTCCGCCCATATAGATTCCAAGCAAAACTCCGAGAGAAACCGAGGAAGAACCGATCATCAACTGAAGCAATTGAAACCACACAATTTCATAAATCAATGCGGCACAACCACTTGCGAAAAATAACAAGAGGATTATTGGAAGAAATTTATTTGAAGTTAGCGTATTTTCCTGCGGTTCTAAACTAATTTCATTACTAAATTCATTCATGCTTTATCTTTCAAATCAAGGTATAAAATCAAAAATTTCTTCTGCAATTGCTTACCACAGTTGCAAAAACAGAAACTAAATATTAACAATAATTACTGAAAATTGAAGAGTCTTTCACTTTCAGAACACTTTACAAGAGCAGCTCATTAAAAATGCGCATACTATATCTGTATTCATATTGAATATTAAGACGATATGTAACTCGAATGTATTGCATAAATATTTCTGTAATCATCTATTAACTAACATAAAAAAAACATACTACCCATAAGCATATTTTGTATAAGAACTTAGAGGAAGCATGATACTCATTTTTTTCTGAAATGAACAGAGAAATTAACTGAGTTAATTTAAATTTCCATTAAAATTGCATAATTAATCGAGTTTTGCGTTACAAAATGTGTAAAAAGTTATTTTCCACTGGCAAAAGCCGCAAGAGCATATACCAGCCCTGCCTGCCAGTTGATTGCTATTTCGTTAGTCTGATAGCTTTCCTCATCATCCACCCAATTCGTGGCGTTTTGACCACCTCCTACGACATATCCCGGCCAGGGAGCTTCTATATCATCTGCTCCGGAACGCCTGTCATGCGGGTGCATCGGGGGATTCTGTCCCAAACCAGTCACGAATGAACGGCCATAAGAGTTTCTTCCGAACAATTGCCCTACAATATCGAGCATCGCATGTTTATATTCCTCTTTATGCTGAATCTTGTCAGCGATATTCAAATTAAGTGCCTGTCTTCCCAAACCGCCATTGCAGCCCCAGTAATACTTTGTCCCCAAGGTTCTTCCATAAACATCGGCATTTGCTTTAGTTACAATTCCATCGGCGGCCGCAACCACATCATTTTTAACGGTTTCGAGCAATTCAGGATTCCTGCCATCTCTCTTAGACAAAACATAAGCGAACATGCCAAGATTTTTTACATTGCCCCAGTCCCAGTCTTCATCGACTTTAAGTGCAGGACCTGCAGCGGCGTTCATGCCTCTTCGACCAAATCCGCCAAAACCGCGAGTTGCCGGCGGAGCAGAAATTCTTGTCTCGAGATCCTTCAGACAATTTGCGTCACCGGTTGTTTCCCACATTTCCGCAGCGGCCCAAAGTCTGTCGTCGGTATCAGTTGTACCGTAACCGCCTGTACTGAAATCTCTTTGACTCGGCGCGACATTTTGCGGATTTTCCTGTAAAAATTTATAACTGACTTTTGCGGCGTCCAAGCACTTTTTTGCGTATTCTGCATCGTAAGGCTCGAAATATCTCGCGGCCATTGCCATCATAGCAACGAAATCAGCCGTAGCCGCCGAACCCCAGCCGGTGTAATAGCGTTTTTCCTTATCATTTTCAGGCATCATAAAATCTGAAAAATCCAGCCGTGTCAATTTATGCGAAACTCGTCCTGTGCCATCGGGATACTGCATTGAAAAGAGCCAGTCTATTTCCCATTTTATTTCTTTGAGAAAATCAGGATAACCCGGCGCAGTGTCCGGAATATCGAGAGAAATATTTTTAAGTGTGTCGCCAAAATGGTCCCATGCCATGAAAAGACAACCAACGGTTATTCCGGCGTTCACTGTATATTTGCCGTAGTCACCTGCATCGTGCCAACCTTTTGTTCCATCAACTCTCGAATCGTCATCGAGTCCCCTGTAGTCCTGATATCCATCGTCGGTATGACATGCTTCGTGCGAATATTTTATGCCGTTATGCTCACCTTCTACCGCACAGCCGCAACGCCAGAGATAGAACGCTTTCATCGCGGTATAGTACGCAAAGTCATAAACTTTATCACCAATCTCGAACTCGTAGGATTTTCCAACTTCCGGCACTTCGATATAGTACTTGCCCGGCTGAACTATTTCTGAGAAATCCGCCGTCCATACATCCTGATTAATATCGTTCTGATGAACAGGTCCTGTGACTTGTCCGGACAACGCAATCGAATTGTCGGATGCTTTTTTCACAATGAACTCCGAGCATTCCGAGCATATCGAAGCTTTTTTCGGCATATCAGGCAGAAAACCGAGCGAGTTGAGCCGAATATCAGAATCGGCCGCGATTACAAATGAAGAAACAAACAGAACTAATGCGCATTTTAATATCAGATTTCTCATTGCATTTCCCTCTTAAATAAATTATTCATTTTTTAAATTCCAAACTTAAAGATTAAATATATTTATACAGATTTCATATTCTCTACAAAAGAATCATAAGATTCGATAATTAATTTTGAGGTTTCATCAGTAAATATACTTTCTTTCTGATTACTTATACCGCTGAAAGTTGAAAGAATATATATAATATCAACTCTCTCTGTATTATAGAAAAGGAAATATGCTGCATCTAACTCTGCCATCAATTTGCGCCGTTCATCATTTTTCCATTTATGAACCTTCTGTTTAAATCCGGCCGCTTCGGCTAATGGGATCATATCATTGCTTGTACAAGACAACTTTAGAACTCGTTCTGATATCCATTGTTCCAATGTTTGCTTTTTGTTCCATGGACAGATAGAATTATAAAAATCAGGGCTAAAAACAGGAGTTTGTTCGATTATAAAATAATTAAGATGTAGGCCTCCAACTTTTTGTCTTGCTATAAAATCATATGAAAAAGAATTAATATTTGCTAATAGACAACATTCCTTTTTTAATGAGATATCATTACCCGTAAACATTAAAGGAGCAGAATTAAGAATTCCAACCAAAGGAATGAAAGAAGCAATCATAGTGCGTCTATTTGTGGGGCTGGTTACATCTTTAAATGCTATATATCCTGGTTTTATATTTTCTTTTAGTGAATTATAAACCGATACTGAATCAATCCACCAGCGAGGTGTCCCTGTATATTCTGGATTTTGATGTTGAACTAATGATGCGGAAGACGGTTGGCCTTGACGCATCCAGTTTTCATCATTAATAACAACGCTTGCTGCACGATGGTCATACATCTGGATCATTTTTGCTTCATAAAGAGGCAAGAATACTTTTTTGCCCTTTTTCCAAATGTTGCCTTCTTTGTTATATTTTTTGGATTTCATTTCATCTTCGGTGTGAAATAACTCAGCATCATTGGTTTGATGAAACATAGTAAAGAATTTGATTCCCCAAGGATTACCACCTTTTTTTCTTTTTTTATCTACCAATACGGGCACACGTTTATAAACAACTTTTACTATTTCAGAATCACGTTTTGTACGAAATATTGGACAGGTTTGTGTATTCGGATTTAATATTTTTATATCATCAGGAGAAAGTGATATCTGTCTGTTTTTATCATTTAATTCAGACATGCTTCGAGCGAAGAATACGAATTCAATATCTTCTGATACTTGTTTTTGCCCGCCAAATAATATAACAGAGAACTTAAATGATCTATGTACATCTGTAAATACCGGAGCTTTATTTTCAAAATCAAATAAGCCATATAAACGTTTCTCATTTATTAAAGTTCCAAAAAAATCTTTAGTAGTGTTATCTGTTGCAATTCCTGATGGAACAAGAAAACCCACAAGTCCATCATTCGCAACGATAGAATATGCAAGTTCTGCAAAAACCGCATAAGTATTAATATCACCTTTTCCAGTTAATGGATACCTTCCAGATGTTCTAACATAATTAAGATTTTTTTCTGCCTGGTCTTGAGTATTCTGATATAACTTGAAAAGTTCCGGGTTTCTTTTTTCGAGTTTACTGATTAATTCTCTTCGTTTAGCCGCACTAACCGCCGTTGCTATTCGTGAATCTCTGCCATCGAAAAACTCTCGCTCCTGAAGTTTCATTCTGTCCCATGGCGGATTACCTATCACGCAATCAAAACCACCATTGGAACGGTTAAAGATATTAGGGAAAGCTTTTTGCCAGTTGAATGCATCAGAATGGACGTTAGGATCATCAATAAGACTATTGCCACAAACAATATTTTCTGACAATATGGCAAGACTTTTACCTTTTTGTGCAGAACGAAGCCATAAGGCAAGCTGTGTTATTTCCACAGCTTCAATAGAAAGATCAACGCCATGTATATTTTTTTGAAGAATAAGTCCTGGTATGCTTTCTCTTAGAGTTTCAGTGTTTTCACCCTGATAAGACAAATGATGTAAAACTTCTTTATATAAATCCTCGAACAAATCGTATGCTTTTATTAAGAATGCTCCGCTGCCGCAAGCTGGGTCAACAATCTTAATATCCTGAAGGATTTCAAAGCATTTTTTCCAGTATTCCCGAGCCATTGAATTATTTTCAGCAGTTTCAGCTTCATCACGGCTAATTCCCATCGTTTTGGCTAAGGAATCAAATCTTTGAACAGCTAATTTATTAATAGTTTTATATGTAATAAAATCAGTAAAATCTGT
Source organism: Sedimentisphaerales bacterium (assembly GCA_016936075.1). Taxonomy (GTDB): domain Bacteria; phylum Planctomycetota; class Phycisphaerae; order Sedimentisphaerales; family Anaerobacaceae; genus JAFGPS01. Next base: position 13,415 of record JAFGPS010000086.1, read on the forward strand.
AGGTGTATAATATATACCGAATCTTTTACGTTCGGCAGATTTTGACATTTTTACTTGCTCATCAGGTTTAACATCCTCTCCGAAAAAGTCACCCGACTTAATCCGTTCAACATCATGAACAGATCTCTCAAAAAGATGTCCAAGAACTTCAACATTAATTTCACCACCGAAATCATAATCACCTAAGCTTTTGAAGAAATTCGTTTCTTTATCATCTAATTGTAAATTATCAACTTCATCATCTTTTCTAAATAGTCCACCATTATAAGGAGAAATATCGGCATTAGAATTCCCCTTGTCTATGCTATGAAAAAGCTCAAGGAAATTTTGCCATCTTGGATTTACAATTTTCGAGAAAGGTGGTATCTGTTCCCATGCTTTTTTCAAAGATGAAGGAGGTAACAATCCGCGATCTTCACAAAATGCGATGAAAACAACTCTATCAATTAGTTTCTGTGCAATATAGATGGCTTTTTCCAAGGATTTGTCATGATAAGTTATTAAATGGTCTATTAATTTAATTCTGTTTTCGTGGTAATCCTTATATAAATTTTCTCCTACTTCTTTCTCACGGCTGGTTGATTTTTCGAGCAAATCAATCGCCCTTGGGATTTGTTTTAGAGCGGATGTTAATATTCCATCCCGTTGAAAAATATAATAGAATTTCTGGAAGTTTTCCTTAAAAGATAGTTCCTGAAGCGTAAATAATTCATAGGCTTTCGGTGTAAAATTTCGATGATATAGTCGAATACTTACAAAGTTACAAACAATTCCCCATGGACATTCAGGCAGAAGATTCAAATAATCCCAGCATTGTTGCACTGGGGTTCTGCCGTTTGATTTATCTCTGTCAACATTTGTTGTCGGTCCCTTTAATTCAACAACAGCATTAACACTTTTATGATATTGGCTGAAAGATCCGAGAACTCCATCAGCCTGTGCTCCATTAATAGCGTATTTTTGTTCAGCTTCCCATCTGTCTTTATGCTCTGAAAAAAGAGCATAGCCAAGACAATCTCCAAAAATTTCCTTAAAATATTCACCTTCTAAATTCGATTCTTTTCGGGGTTTAATTTTCCCTGATTTTTCGATATCCGCCCATTTACAGATAATTTGATATGCTTTCTCAAATTTTCCATTTTCGAATATCTGTTTATTTATTGTTGATTTTTCTTCAAGTATCTTTGGAAGAAATAGAGTACGCTTGCGAAGATTATCGCCATAATGTGCGGAACTCATTTTACGAAATAGATTTTCGTTTTCAATCGCCACTTTGAACCTCAAAATAGGGTATTATATCAGTAAATATTATTAGATTATAATTGTTTTCGATTGATAGGCAAGCGTTATAGTATTTCTTTTTATCTACTACGGATTAGTTGGTGTTTTTCGTAGTGGACGTTGGGAAGGTTTGTTTTTAAATCTTCTATGAATCTCAGGCCGTCTTGCCAGTAGCCGGCGGTTGGTTTAAGACTCGAATCGAAGCTTATAAAATATTGATTCATACTTGCAACTAAAAGTTCGCGGAGATATTTGCTTAACATAGAAGCTAACGCGACCGGCATGTATTTTCTATCGGCGCCTACGACAAAATGTAAACGCATAAACTTTCCCCCCTGCTGCATTTCGTAACTGCTCAGTGTTTCAGTTTCTTTCAGAATTTTCATTTCCATGTCAGGAAACATTTTTTGCAGGCTCGGCCTGTATCGCATTCGCCCACCCTGCCGGTCAACAATAATATGCAATCCCTGCTCGGCGTAATTGTCGTATGCGTTTTTAATAAGCTGAGAGATTTCAGTAAAAAGGACGCTGGATTTATTCTTAACAATCTCGACCATTTTATTGTAATGCGCTACATCGAGGCAGCAGCTTCTTACATCAAGTAGTGACATTCCGTTCGAGTTCAAATCGTTCGCAAATGCTCCGGCGGCAATATCTCTTTCAAGATTATCCTGAAGCAACTCGAAAGTGTGTATTTCTTTGTGCCATGGATATTCATTCAGCCGCTCCAGAGTGACCGGACATAATACTTCTATCAATTCAGTTAGTGTTCGCGGCTGCTTACCAAAACATTTCAATACGGCCAGTGAAGTTCGTTCGAGATGCTTTATACCGGTTGATTTGCTGTATGCTTTTTTACTATCGGTAATGAGCAGTCTGCCTAAAATATGTTTTTTTGTGTCACTGATGCTTTTTCGAAGAGTTTCCCACAGGTCGGATTTTAGTAATTCGCTTGGAAGTGAAAAACTGCATGACGATACAACAAGCGGGCCTAAAATAGGTCCGAAGCCTGCTTCGTCAATACCAACTAAAACTGCCATCCCTGCAAATCCTTTCCATCCATAGAATGAAAAACACAACACTCAGAGTCCTATATTATCGCACTCTACACAAAATCTTAATGTATTGTATTATAATGTTCTTCAGTCACAAGTCAATGAAGTGACTTAATATGGACTCAATATAAATACCTAATTTGACATGGAAAGCAAATTATTGTACAATAAAGGTTTATAACCATTTTGTTCATTGAATTTAAGGAAAAACATGGAAATAAAATTAAAATTTCTCGGAGCAGCCCAAAACGTTACGGGTTCATGTCATATGTTACAAGCCAACGGCACATCAATTCTCGTAGATTGCGGTTTTTTCCAGGAACGCCAGTTCAACGAAAGAAACTGGTCACCTTTTCCAGTTCCACCCGAAAATATAAACTCGGTATTACTTACACATGCACATCTTGATCACTGCGGCCTTTTGCCAAGGCTGGTTAAGCAGGGATTCAAGGGCAAAATATATTGCACAGAAGCAACCGCAGAAATCGCGAAAATCATTCTGCTCGATTCGGCAAAATTGCAGATGGAAGATGCCGAATACAAAAAGAAACGTCACAAAAAAGAAGGACGAGAAGGTCCTCATCCGTACGAACCACTATATACCATAGAAGACGCCGAAGCATGTTTTCCCCTTTTCGAGTCAGTAAAATATAAACAGCATGTTAAAATCAATCACTGTATGGACGCGATTTTCTGCGATGCAGGTCACGTACTCGGCTCATCGGTTATAAGAGTAAAAGTCAAACAGAACGGAGACAGTCGAACAGTCCTGTTTTCAGGTGACATAGGAAGACCCGACAGACCTATTCTGCATGATCCTGATTTGTTAAGCCAGGCGGATTATATTCTTATTGAGTCAACCTATGGTGACAGAATTCACGGCGAAGCCGCTGATATTAAAGGTCTTGTCAAAGATGTGATTAACGATACAAAAAGAGCTGGTGGAAATATTATTGTACCAAGCTTCGCGTTGGAACGTTCCCAGGAAGTTCTCTACTATATCAACGAACTGCTTCAAGAAAATGCGATATCTCGTATTACTGTTTATTTAGATAGTCCGATGGCTTCAAAAATTACAAAGGTATTCAAAAAGCATAAAGAATTATATGACGAAGAAATGACGGAATACATTAAGAATCATGAATCACCTTTTGAATTCGAAGGATTGCAAATGGCCGGGACAAGTGATGAGTCCAAAGCAATTAATCACGTCAGAGGCACGATAATGGTCATTGCCGGCTCAGGTATGTGCACTGGCGGCAGAATCAAACATCACCTTGTGAATAATATTGAAAAACCTGAAAATACGATAATGTTCGTCGGCTACCAGGCGATTGGCACTCTTGGACGAAGAATTGTTAACGGCGAGGAGGAAGTTCGAATTCTCGGCAATATGTACAAGGTTAGAGCAAAGATAGTTCGTATTCATGGTTTTTCTGCACATGCGGATAAAGAAGAACTGCTTCACTGGCTAAGCGGCTTGAAAAAAGCTCCAAGAAAACTATTTGTCGTACATGGCGAAGCCGAAAGCGCACAGCATTTTGCAGAATTCATAAAGGAGAAAACGAACTGGCCTGTTATGGTCCCGAACTATCAGGATGAAGTTATTCTCGATTAAGATTTGTCATCCTGTACGAATATAATTTAAGTTGTGACGGCCTGAGTTAACTGGCGACAAGTGCTTTTTTCTTCTTTCGCTCTGCAAGCCAGCTCAATAGGATTCCAAGCTCGTATAGTGCATAAATCGGTAACGCAAGAGTAATTTGTGAAACTACATCAGGTGGTGTCACTATAGCCGCAATTACGAAAATTACGAGCAATACCATCTTTCTCGATTTGCATAGAGTCTGGATAGAAACCAAACCTGTTTTAGTTAAAATAAATATCGCAATAGGAGTTTGAAAAGCCGCGCCGAAAACAAGCATTAGCATTGTTATAAAAGATATATAATCGGTAAATGTAAAATTGGAATTTACACCAAGTGCGGCTTTATTGAACTTAATAAAAAACTTAAGTGTCCATGGCGCTACAACTAATAGAAAGAACAACGAACCAGCAACAAATAAAATAGTCGAAAATGGCACAGCCGTCTGGACATATTTTCTCTCATGCTGATACAGCCCCGCCGCTATAAACATCCATAGTTGGTAAAATATCCATGGTGAAGATAGAATCAAACCCGAAATTAACGCAATCTTGATATAACTTGTTATACCATCCGCCGGAGCAAGTGACTGAAGGCGAGGAGCGAGAGCATTCTTATCCGAATTAGAATTAAGAATATTATTGTTCGGATCATTAACTAAAGCCGCAATAGCCTCGGATGAATATCTATTTAGATATTGCTGAAATATCGGTGAAATCGACTCAAAGTTCGGATCATCTGCTAATTTTTCGCTTATATCGCTGAAGATTGCCTGAATATGCTTTTTTACAGAATCAATATCTTCAGATTCTGAGTCTTTCGATGAATATGCGTCAAAATATGGTTTTTCGATAAAACCAATTATATAGCCGCCGAAAAACAGGCTAATTACAGTTGCAACCACCAGGCCAGCAATAGCGAGCAACATTCTGACTCGCAACTCCTCAAGGTGGTCACCGAGGCTCATTGTGCTTTCAAGAGGACTATATTCCTTCTTTTTTTTTTAATCATTCCGTTTTCTATCTGTAAATTTAATGACAAAGAAGCTAATTTGCAAATTTAATGTTTATTTTCTTCATCCAAACCTGTGGCTTTGCGGGTTTCTTTAGCTACATCATCACCGACTTTCAAAACATCATTCACAAATTCGTCTTTAGTATCTTCGGCTTCGTGAATACCTTTTTTGAACTCAGTCATGCTTTTACCCAATCCACGAGCGATTTCAGGCAGACGTCTGCCAAATAAAAGAACTGCTATCACGAGGATAACAATAAGTTCAAAAGGACCAGGTGTCCACATAGCCAGGTATTTTGTACATATATATTCAATCATGTTTATCTCCTATGTTTATTACTAATATTATAACTCAAAATGAGTTTTTTTGTCAATAATAATGATTTATCGTCACTTTCTGCGATTAAATCAAAATCTGTTTCAAAAACCTTGTTTAAAACATCAAAAATTTTAACGCCTAACGCTAACATAAACCCTTATATAACAATATATTATAAAATCACAAAGATGTTTTTTCTTGATTTTTAAATAGAAATCGGTTATTATAACATCATCATTAATATATTGATATTTATTGTACGAGAAGATTATGAAAAAGTTTTACTACGAAATTTGGATTCCATTTACATTCAACAAACGACGTATTTTAATTTTAGCAATAGCCAGTTATATCGCTCTTTGTTAAAATCTTATTTCATTGTTTAGCTCTTCCCCCGGCTGTTCCGAACCTTCGGACAGCCTTTTTTATGCACATTGAATTTTATTGTTTGACACTTCTGTTTAGGCCAATTACATTTATTAGTGCTGAATTCTCTGTTCTGAGTACTAATTCAAAACTCTGAACAAAAAAAGACACTTATAACTTAGGAGTATCTTATGATAATAGTAACAGGTGGAGCAGGATTTATTGGCTCAGCGATAATAGCCGAATTGAACAAAAGAAAGATTTATGATATTATTGTGGTTGACCAGTTGGGCAGCGATAACAAATGGAAGAACCTGCGAAATTTATCCTTTACAGATTACATAGAAAATGATGATTTTCTTGAATTGATTATACACGACCAGATTGAGGACTCTGTCGAAGCGATCTTTCATCTCGGCGCCTGCTCGGATACAACTGAAAACGATGCGTCATACCTCATAAAGAACAATTACGAATACACAAAAGTTCTCGCTTCATGGGCGGTTGATTCCGATGTTCGTTTTATATACGCATCAAGTGCCGCTACCTACGGCGATGGAGAAAATGGATTCGTTGATAATGAAATGGAAATTGATAGCCTCAGGCCACTCAATATGTACGGCTACTCAAAACAGCTTTTCGATTTATGGGCCTACCAAAATGGTTTGCTCGAACAAATTGTGGGTTTGAAATACTTCAACGTTTTCGGCCCGAACGAATATCACAAAGCAAATATGCGAAGCTTCATCCTGAAATCCTTTGAGCAGATAAACGCAAGCGGAAAAGTGAGCCTTTTCAAATCTTATCATCCAGATTATAAGGATGGTGAACAACTTCGAGACTTTATTTACGTAAAAGACGCGGTTGATATGACACTGTTTTTCCTTGAAAATCCAGATATAAGCGGCCTTTTCAATATAGGTACTGCTGCGCCGCGTACATGGCTCGATTTAGTAAAATCTGTATTCGCCGCGATGGGAAGAAAGCCTGATATAGAATTTGTCGAAATGCCTGATTCAATAAAAAATCAGTATCAATATTACACTTGCGCAGATATAACCAAAATCCGCGAAGCAGGTTATGACAAAGAAACTACTTCACTCGAAGACTCAATAAAAGACTACGTCCAAAACTACTTGAATACAAACGAATTCCTATAGGATACAAAATACAATTTAAGATTTTATTCATAAAATAGCTATTGACTAATTAATATCTTTTTTAGCATAAATACATCCTGATATTTATACTAAAAAGAATTCATAGAATTAAAGCTGGATATATTAGATTGATTATAACCTCAATTTGTTAATAGGAGAGATATTATGAGGAACCTGTTTGTCCTGATTATCGTTTGTATGTTGTCTGGATGTGCTTATGTTGAAAACCGTGCCCGTGATGCAGCAGATATGGTTACAATTGCTGTAGAAGGCACCGTAGTAGGTGCTACTATTGGTGTAGCGCCCAGTGTACAATTATCCCCTTTCTATTATGGTTTAGGATATCATGATCTTGGAGGAGGAGGATTTGGTCTCCGATCAGGAGCAATAGACCCATATGAATTTTCCCAGTATGCATTTTTGTTCTTTAATGTTAATAATTTTCTTCCATCAGAATTTGATTCTAACCGCGGTAAGGGTTATAAAGATGATTCCGTTGAATGGTTCAACTATGGACAGATCGAAGCAGCAGTTGGGCTGGGTATTGGAGTACGTGCTGGTATTAACTTCTTTGAAATAGCTGATTTTATAGTCGGTCTGGCAGGTCTTGATATATGTAACGATGATATCGCAGGAGTAAGTAACGACAATGCAATAAGTAAAAAACGGTGACATCAAAGAAGATAGTTATTGACCAATAAATATCTTTTTTATATAAATACTTCTTGATATTGATCTTAACCAAAGAATTCATAGAATTTTTAGCTGAATATATCAGATTGATCGTAACCTTAATATATGAATAGGAGAGATATTATGAGGAACCTGTTTATCCTGATTATCGTTTGCATACTGTCTGGTTGTGCTTATGTTGAAAACCGTGCCCGTGATGCAGCAGATATGATTACAATTTCTGGCGAAGCCGTAGCAGTAGGTGCTACTATTGGTGTAGCAAACAGAGTACATTTATCCCCTTTTTATTTGGGTGGTGGATATGGATTTGGTCTCCGATCAGGAGCAATAGGTTTATATCAAAATAGCCAGATGGTATGTTTTTTTTTTCCTTTTGCTAACGATTTTAGTCCATCAAAATTTGATTCATACCGTGGCAAAGGTTATAGCTGGGATTTTATAGAATTCCAGCATTCTGGTGAATGGTTCAACCTTGGACAGATTGAAGCTGCAGTTGGGTTAGGTGTTGGAGTACGTGCTGGCATCAACATCTTTGAAATAGCTGATTTTTTTGTCGGATTTGCAGGTATAGATATATGTAACGACGATATCGCAGGAGTTAATAACAATGTAATAATAAGCGAAACGGTTGCCAGTCAGTTAAATAAAAAAACTGACAAACTCTTGGATAGCGATTATCAAAGGATTGCTGACTTGGATCTGTCCGGAAAATACATTTCAGATATAAAAATCCTGTCAAAATTTCAAAATCTTCGAAAACTCAATCTTAGCGGAACTATGGCCAGTGATATAACACCTCTATCTAACCTTAAAAACCTGCGAGAACTCCATCTTAGTGCAGTTAAGATCAGAGATATAACACCTCTTTCCGGGCTAACAAATCTGCGAGAACTTCATCTTATTAATAATAAGATAAATGATATATCTCCTCTTTCAGGTTTAATAAATTTGGAAAAACTTGAACTTAGCTATACTAATGTTATAGATATAAGTTCGTTAAAGAACCTTATAAACCTAAGAGTTCTTGACCTTCGGAGTACAAAGGTAAGCGACATAAAGCCACTCTCGAATCTTGAGAATCTGAGCTATCTAATAGTTGCTGATGCACCAATCAGTGATTTTAGCCCACTTGAGAATCTTAAAAAGTTTAGAATGTTGGAAATTAGTCGTAGAAAGTTCAGCAATGAACAGGTAGCAGAACTTAAAAAAGCCCTGCCGAATGTATCTATTCTCAGACACTAAATAATTAAAGATGCTTTCAACTATTAATATTGTGCAATAAAATTAGGACAGGCTGTGACATATAAACAACTTCTTTCAAAGAAGCAATAAAAGACTACGTCCAAAATTATCTGCAAAAAGACGAATATCTGAAATATGAATAAAATGTAGGGTGTGCTGTGTACATCATGTTCAAAATTGGTGTGCACAGCACACCCTACAATATTATTTTTCTAAAAAGAAAGTGAGGGGAAATATGGGTAATAAAAAATCGACAAAACAATCAAAAACTATTGAAGATTTACAAAAAGCTTCAGAAGCCTTGTATTATGAAATAATGATGCTCAATAATTGTGCTTCAAGTCTCTCCGAATGTTCAAAAAATAGAATTCTGTTTTCACAGTTTACAGTCAATATATTAATAGAATCCTTTTGTGTGCATTTGAGAAACCTTATAGAATTCTTTGGTAAAAAGAAAACAGATAGCGATCGCATTACTAATGAGCATTTTTTACCTGAAAGTGTAAATGTATCATATCCTTATAACTTAAAGAAAAAATATAGTGGAAAAGTTAATAATTTACTATCTCATCTTACTTTTCATAGACTTTCATACCCTATTAATCAAAAAGAGTGGAATTTGAATCAGATTGCAAATGAAGTAAATGAAGATATAATACAGTTTTATAACAAAGCAGATAAACATCTCCTTTGTCCAAAAATAATAGAATATATTAATGCATTTCAATCTGGAGATAAAATGCAATATAATAGTTATACTTGTTCCACCAGCGATGCTACCCTACCTTCGGGAACAATCACCAAATTTTCTAAAGAATCATAAGAATAAAGAAATCTTACCTTTGCAAGATTTAATGAAGAATGTCAGAGAGTAGGTATTTTCTCTATGATTCCAATTTGTTTAAGCCATTTTTCGCAAAGTTTTGGCCATTGTGAGACTGTGTGGTTTTCACCGGGTTCCATTCCGTAACCATGACCACCGGTTGGGAATATGTGTAATTCTGTTTGTATGCCCACATTCTTTAATGCGTTATAATAATAAATGCTGTTCTCTACTCCTATGCTATCATCCTGAGTTTGGACGATAAATGTGCGAGGATTTTGTGAACTGACTTTTACATCTTCTCTTAAACCGTTCCGGCCGTCATAGAGATAAGCCGGATACATAAGGATTGCGAAATCAGGTTTACAACTTAACGTATCCTTATCATCTACTGGTTCGTAACTATTTGTTGCATATTCACCGCTTGCTCTTGTGCAAAGATGCGCACCTGCTGAAAAGCCTATCACTCCAATTTGTTTCGAATCGATATTCCATCCCTCTGCATTGTCACGAACGATTCGTATTGCCCGCTGAATATCTTTGAATGCGTTATCTCTTTGATTTGGTGCGCGGTATTTTAAAACAATTCCTGTGATGCCCAATGAATTGAACCATTCTGCTATTTTGGTTCCTTCCTTATTAAAAGCCAGATAACTATAACCACCTCCGGGACAGATTATGACGGCTGGTGTTTTTTCTTGTGATTGTTTTGATTTGAATACCGTTATTGACGGATCGGTAATATCTGTAATTCGGATTACATCGTCACCCCTGGAAGGCATGTTACTTTCCGTTTCCAAGCCTGCATTTTCACTCAAAGTGCTTTTTGGCCAGATTCGTATAACAACTACATTTTCTTCTGCACTCGCATGTGTAAAGTTATTAATTCCAAGAAGAATAACTGCTGATATAACAATTCTTTTCATAGCACAAACTCCGGCTTCTTCATTACTGTGAAAAAATACGAAGATTATGGCACAAGCCATCTTGGTGACTTCGTCGTTACGCTTCTCGCAATGTCAATTTCTAATCCAAACCTTCAAGCTGATTGATAAGGTCGCTAATTTCCTTGGCGGATTTATCATTCAGGCATTCAAGCAGATTGTCAATTGCATCGCATTTTTCTTTTTCCTGTTTCTCATCAGCAGCAAGCGAAGGTAATTCCACCTGAAGAAAATAGTTTATAATATTTCTTTTCAGAGATACTTCACTATCCTTAAATATTCTTGCGATACATTGATAAACATACGATTGAGGTTCTTTTTCCGGCGCAGGCTTGTCATCTCTTACGCTTTCTAAAATATTTCTTAAAAAGGCCGCGCGATAAATTGGTGCATACTCCCTCAATTGATCCAAATATTTAGCAAGATATGTGTACACTTCTGTAGGCATAATTCTTAAACTCCAATTTATGAATACGGCAGTTTTTTAACAAGCATCTATCTCTTCCCATACAGACAACCCACCACCGATTAGTATTTATTACCTTTTCAGCATAATAAATATCATATGTTAATAATTTTAGTATAATATTCTACGTTTTGTAAACTTTAAAAAAAATAAAAAATTGAGATTTATGCGATTATAGGATTTTAATGGCTGATTTTAGTAAATGAGTCGCCTGGTTTTGTGTTTCTTCCATTGACGAAGCATTTGAAATCCATTAAGCCTGAGCCGCTTGGTTTTATTTGTGTTATTTTCAGAGCATTTTGGCCGCAAATAACATTGAGATTTTCATCAAGAGTCCCCGGCGTCAATTTGGGTAAACTTGAATTTTCTACAACTTCAGCCATTGCGAAAGTAACTCGAATTGATTTGTCTGTTTCTTTGGACACATAATTTGCTGAAGTACCGGGCCAGGGCCAAAAGCCGCGAATTTTCCTTTCCAATATATGCGCCGGCTCGCTGAAATCGATATGACCATCCGATTTCGAAAGTTTTGGAGCAAGCGTTGCCATGTCATGGTCCTGTTCGATATATTCGGCGGTACCATTTTCGATTTTGTCTAAAGTTTTTAAAAGCACTGGAGCGGCTAATTGTGCCAATTTATCATGTAATGAGCCAGCAGTATCATCTGGGGCTATTTCAATTTCTGATTTAGCTAAAACCGCACCAGCATCCATTTTTTGCGCCAATGTGATTATGCTTACGCCGCTGATTGCATCGCCGTTGATTATAGCCATATTAATCGGAGCGGCTCCACGATATTTTGGTAATAATGAAGCGTGAACATTTATCGCGCCTTTGGGAGGCAAATCCACAAGTTTCTGACTTACTTTCTGGCCAAATGCGATAACTAAAATTAAATCAGGATTATAACACGAAGCTATTTTATCTATATTATCATGAGTGTTAATATTTGAGGTTTCCATAAAAGGAACCGAGTGTAACATTGCCCAATTTGCTACTGGAGTAGGATTAGGTTTTCTGCCCCGCCCCGCCGGATTGGGAGGTTGTGTAACAATAAATACAAGCTCATGCGCCGAACCTTTAATTGCGTTAAGACAATCTAATCCAAATTCACCGCTGCCGAAATATGCGATCCTCATATTATTTTACTTCCAGATTAAATTTTACTATTCTGTTTCCTTTATAAATCTCCGATGATGGAAGATAGATGATAGACGATGGACGAAAAGAACAGACTATTTAACGCTACAGAAGCTATCTGCTTTAATTTCCATCGTATGTAACATTGCAAATATATGTTCGTATTTTTCATCCAGTTTCGTAAATGCATTGTTATTTATATAATTACAAGCTAACGAAAATTCCAGCCATGTCTGTGTTTCTGCTCCTTCTTGTGCGGCATCAGATATTTTATTAAGAAAGACAGCTTTATACCTGCGTTTTCTCCATAATTCTGAAAGATTTGAACAAACTGACTTTGAAGACCTTCGCATCTGATCGACCATAGAATACATTTCTTCTTTTGGAAAACTTTTCGTTAATTCAAATATTTCCATCGCGGCTTCAAACGCAAGTTTATAAACATCCAGTTCCCTTACACTACGAATCCTTTTGGATTGTCGTCCTTCGTCCCTCATCTATCTTCCATCTTCTTTAGTTACTCATCCGCGGCATTTTCCTGTAGCTTTTTTAGCTGCTTTCGATTTGCAATCTTAGCGGCTGAGCCGAGACGATTAACAATAGTCATTCCTTCTATATGGTCATATTCATGCTGCAGTGCGCGAGCGTAAAGGTCTTCACCTTCATCGGTAAACTCTTTACCATCAAGACCGGTTGCGGTTACTTTCGCGTATTTATATCTTCGAATTTTCGTATAAACTCTCGGCACGGAGAGACATCCTTCTTCTATTGAAACAAGCGGACCGGATGGAGTGACAGTCGGATTGATAAATACTTTAAGATTTTCCCTGCTGCAATCAATTGATATAATAAATAACCTGAGCGGCACACCTGCCTGAGGTGCGGCAAAACCGACTCCTTTGTTTTCACGCATCAGCTCATACATCTTTTCGATCAACTGTTTGATATTATCATTGATTTCTGTTACCGGTTCAGATTTCCTGGCAAGAACATCAGCCGGATAAAGCGTCATTTTACATTTATCAATATCTACCATTTTTTCTTCCACTATTTTTTACTAATCAAATTCGTCGCCATCGAATGTGCTTCCGAGATACGACTTAATAACAGTTTCATTCTTGATAATTTCCGCCGGCGGCCCTGCACCAATTACCCTGCCATGATCCATGATATATGCTTTATCAACAACTTCAAGCGTTCGTTCAACGTTATGGTCCGTAATTAAAATGCTCACTCCGGCATCTACAAGTCGGTGTATTTCATGCTGCAAATCCTCGACCGCAATCGGATCCACGCCACTGAAAGGCTCATCAAGCAGAATCAATGACGGCCTTGTTACCATTGCTCTTGCTATTTCAAGTTTTCTGCGTTCGCCGCCGGAAAGGAATCTTCCCTGGCTTTTTGCAACTTCACTCAGGCCAAATCGCTCGATGAGAGCATCTGCTATTTGTCTGCGTTCGGCCCTTCGTAAAGACATTGTTTCGAGAATAGCCAAAAGGTTATCACGAACACTAAGACGCTGAAAAATACTTGGCTCCTGTGATAAATACCCCATTCCAAGCCTTGCCCGCTTATACATGGGTAGTTTTGTGATATCATTTCCATCGAAAATGACTGTGCCGCTGCTGGGCGTAATCATTCCGATAATCATGCGGAAAGAAGTCGTTTTTCCAGCACCGTTGCGACCAAGCAGACCTACTATGCTCTGACGCTCGATAGTAATTGAAACTTCATTCACAACTACCCTGCCGGAATAGTGTTTTACTAATCCACTGGTTTCAAGAAGAGTTGTACTTAACATTTTACCTTTTTTAATATCATCCTGATAAAGTTAAAATTATAATTCAGCTTAATAAAAGTGGATTATAACAGGAATATCGACTAAATCAAACAAATAAGCAGCACTTAAATATAACGGGGGAAAAGAAAATATACTGGCATTAAAACTAATTTTCTGTTATTAAATAGCATGTTTTTAGCGAAGTCAGCATAATTTGTTGCCTGAAAATTGAAAAAAATAAAATTAAGGTTATGTATGTTTGCAGTTGTAAGTGATATACACTCTAATATTGAAGCGCTATCTGTAGTAATGGATGACATCAAGAAACGCGGCATTAAGACGATTTACTGTCTTGGTGACGTAGTTGGTTACGGCCCAAATCCTAAGGAATGCCTCGATCTTATGATTAACAAATCTCGATGGTGTGTTCTCGGGAACCATGACTACGCAGTTTTTTATGAGCCCACAAATTTCAACATAGGCGCCGAACAGGCAAGTTTCTGGTCCCGTGAGGTCCTTGAATTAGAAGAAAATAAAGATATTAGAAACCTGCGATGGAGTTTTTTGGGGCGACTTCCTATGCGTCGTACTCTCAAATACAAGATTGACTCGAATTTCGTAACTATGGATTTTGTCCATGCTTCACCAAGGCGGCCAATAAACGAATATATTTTCCCGGATGATGTTTATAATAATCCCCTGAAAGTTCGTATGCTTTTCGAGAAAGTAAATCATATTTGTTTCGTAGGACATACTCACATGCCCGGCGTATTTCTGGATGAGCCGGACTTTTATTTACCAAACGAACTGGGTGATTGCTACCCGATTGTAAACGAAGAAAAGGCTATTATAAATATTGGCTCTGTCGGTCAGCCAAGGGACAAGGACAACAGAGCTTCCTATGTATATGTGCAGGGAAACGAAGTACATTTTGTGCGTCTCGAATACGATTACGAGACAACGATGAAAAAGATTTATGAAATTGATCAACTTGACAATTTTCATGCAGAACGTCTGCCAAACGGAAGATAATGTTATTTTACTGACAGAAGATATAATATGCGATACTTAAAATGGATTGTAATTGTTTTTGTAATTTTTTGTGGATTTCTTGTTGCGAAGTCAGGATTTTTTACGGTTTCACCTGAAACTTTTGAATATCCGATTCTTCTGCAGCAAACAATATCAGGTGGCGACTCGGAAAATAACGAAGCTACTGAAACCAGCGATGCAGAAGCCACTGAAAATACAATAACTCAGCCTGCAAAAGAAGGCGTTTTCTCTGTAGAGCATAGTGAACTGAAAAATGTGACGCTTGGTTCAACAGATGTAAAAAGCGGATACAAATTTCAGATTGAATTAACTTCCAGGGGCGCCGCTATAGAAAAAGCAACTTTCAGTGAATTTAACGATAGAGATAGAAAAAATCCTCAGCCTCTCAATATTATTTCACCTGCAAAGCAAACTAAAGGCCCCGAAGTTCTGGCAATGGCAAACAGGGAATTCATGCTGCCGGAATATGATAAGCAATTGCGGCTGGAAAATTTATTTTGGCAAAGTTATGAACCTGAAACAAAAGAAGATGGTTCGCAAAGCGTACGTTTCGAAGCAATTGTAAAGGAACAAAATACTAATCAACCTTTTATTAAAATCATAAAAACATACACAATCAGAAAAGACAGTTATCTTCTTGAATGTGATATAAAAGTAGAGAACCTTTCCGATTCCAAAGAACAAATTAGATTTAATTTCTACGGCCCTTCAGGATTAGAAAAGGAAGACTTCAGAACTGACATGCGGTCAACGGTCGCGTTTTATACAGATTCCGAGGGCCAAGTTCAAACTGAAATAGCCAACACCTCAGCACTCCGCAAAGCTAACAATAGTAAATCGTTGGATAAAACGGGTTCGAACTTCGTTTGGACCGCTGCAATTAATAAATATTTTGCAGCTATTCTTGTTCCATTGCCTGATGCAAATCAAGTTTACTGCGATTGGGTTAGTAAAAAAACTGGATTATTATATGATCCGAACGGAACCAGCAAGAAAGTAAGCCGTGACGCAATAATTGGAGTGAATTTAAATATTGCAAATCGTGAATTGTCGGCTGCCGGTGAGGATGGAAGCACGAAAGATTATAATTTCAGGTTGTACATAGGCCCGAAAGAAAAAAGCATTTTCGACAAGAACGAACAGTATAAAAACTGGGGTTTAGTTAATGTCATTTCTTTCAATTCCTGCTTCTGCTGTCCCAACTGCCTGATTAATCCACTTGCATTCGGAATACTTGCCGCAATGAAATGGATGTACGGACTATGGCCGCATAATTATGGTATAGTTATTATCATCCTGGTTTTCTTAATGCGTCTTGCTATTCACCCACTTACTAAAAAGAGCCAGGTATCTATGAGTAAGATGGGCAAACTGGGACCGAAGGTAGAAGCGATTAAGAAGAAATATGCCAACGACCAGAAAGAAATGAATAAGAAAATGATGGAACTGTACAAAGAACAGGGAGCGTCACCGGTTATGGGAATGCTTCCTATGTTCGTACAGATGCCGATATGGATTGCTTTGTGGAGCGCAGTAAATACGAGTGTTGCTCTGCGAGGTGAAGGCTTCCTGCCATTCTGGATAACCGACCTTTCCACACCCGATGCTGCTTTTTCATTCCCAACTCCATTAGTAATACCGTTGTTAGGCTGGCATATTGCTTCAATAAATTTACTTCCTATCCTTATGGGCGTTGCGTTCTATTTCCAACAAAAACTTATGCCCTCTCAAACAGGAGCGGTTTCTAATCCGCAGATGGAACAGCAGCAGAAAATGATGAAAATCATGATGCCTCTAATGTTCCCAATCATGCTCTACAACGGCCCGTCAGGCGTAAATCTCTACATCATGTCAAGTACTTTCGCTGGTGTTATCGAACAAACTGTTATTCGCAAACATATCCAGGAAAGAGAAGCTGAAGAAGAAAAAGGCAAAGTTTCTGTTACCAAAAAAACCGGCGGCAAAGTTAAAAAGAAAAAACCAAAACCGTTCTTTAAAAGTTAGGGCATGTATAATGCAAACGATACAATCTTTGCAATAAGCTCTCCGACATCAGACAAGAGAGTAATTATCAGGATAACAGGACCTGATACGATTGCGATTTGTCGCAGACTATTCGATAGCCAGATTGTATCAGAAACAAAACGTACAATCACAAATTGTAAAATAAAAGTTGATAGCGAATTAGAACTGGCCGCCTTTTTGTATTTTTTCCCGTCGCCAAATTCTTATACAGGTGATGATGTAGCGGAAATTCACGTTTATACAAATCCATCAGTTACAGAGACCATTTTAGATAAACTAATCAAGCTTGGTCTTCGCACAGCCGAGCCGGGTGAATTTACTTCACGTGCATATCTTAACGGCCGCATGGACCTCGCACAGGCTGAAGCAGTAAATGAGATTATAGTCAGTTCCAACCAGTTTCAGTTATCAGCGGCGGAAAATCTTCTTTCAGGAAAGTTATCACAAACTACAGAAGAAATTCTCTCTTCTATCATGGATTGTATGAGCAGACTCGAAGCCGGGCTGGACTTCTCCGGTGAAGAAATAGAGTTTATCTCTCAGAATGAAGCAATCGAAAAACTAAACCAAATAAAAGACAAGCTCGAAGAATTGCTATCCGGAAGCATTCGCTACGAAACATTGATTGAGTTACCTTCAATCGGAATCGCGGGCGCACCAAACGCGGGCAAAAGCACTCTGACAAACAAACTGCTCGGCTCAGAACGCAGCATAGTTTCGCACGAACGTAAAACCACAAGAGATGTCCTTACAGGAATGCTGCAACTTGCACACTATAATTGTGTTCTATTCGATTGTGCAGGCTTGATTGTAGAGCCTGAAAATATATTGGACGAACTGGCTCAGCAGTCAGCGATAGAAGCCTTACGAAACAGTGCGATTGTAATTTTCTGCGTAGATATTTCCAAAGAGGAATGGACCGAAGATTTTGAAATCAGGAAACTGATAAATTCAAAACAAATAATTCCTATTGCAACAAAAAGCGACATGGTGGAACAAAAGAATCTTTCGGCCCTGTTAGACAAATTAAACAATCTGTTCGGAACCAATTTCCTCCTTGTTTCAGCAAATACTGATAAGGGCATAAGAGAATTACTCGAAAAAATTGATTCGATTCTCAGTTCTCATATATCGAATACGGAAAGTCCACTTGCGTTGGTTTCACGACATAAAAAAGCGATAACAGACGCAATTACAAATATCAGTGAATCAATTGAAGAATTGAAGAATGGCAATGATGAAGTCTGCACAATGACTCTACGAGCGGCTTACAAAGAAATCTCACAAATCGAACAACACAACCTCGACGACCAAATCTTAAACCAAATTTTTTCAAGGTTCTGCATCGGAAAATAATAATTACTGCAAGATTTTACCCTTTATTCGGGTCATCAGGTAGGACATCATATTTTTCAATTAATTCTTCCCATGTTGGCATCATATCCTTCGGACATGTTATAGCAATTTTATGTTCTCCCCTTTCGCCAATACTATACATACTTTCAGGATACCTTTCACTGTACTCTTCAGCCGCCTTATGCATTTCAGGTGAGAACGCTCCAAGATATTTTGTTTCGAATATTCGCTCTTCGTGATAACCTATTTCTATAAGAGCATTTTGATGTCTCTGAAGTTTTTGTGAATATTTTTGAATTTGATTAAAATCTTTTTCAGTCGATGGCGTGCCACACTTCCTTATAGACTTAAGCGCAGATTCCTCACCCCACTTGTGATATTTTATTTGAATATCTTTACGGAAAATATACCCGAGAGCAAAAATGCCGATTATTATCAATAAAATAACAAACTGCCTTAATAATACACGACCAAGATCGCTTAATAATTTCTTCATGATTTTTTCCGATTAGGGTATTATTCTTATTTTCATCTAAATAGCTATTATTCTGAATATTTGAGAATTTTCCAATGTAAAATTAGTCAAATGCACAAAATACACCAAATAATCGAGCCTGAAACTATTTTGTTTTATTTTGCTTTTATTGCACCAAATGTATTATAATATATAAATAAGAATGAACGTTGAAGGTAAGAGAAATGTATATTATTAGTAGATACTTGCAATAAAAACGAAACGTCTTATAGCGGGGGTTTTAGTTATGGCCGCAAAAAATACAAACAATAAAAAACCTCGTGCAAGCAAAAAGGTTATAAAGAAGGAATTAAGTGAATGCGAGGTCAAGTTTCAGGTTCTCTTCGATAATGTCAGCAGCGGCGTAGCTATCTATGAAACGAAAAATGACGGACAGGATTTTGTGTTCGTCGATTTCAATCGAGCCGCAGAGGAAATTGAACATATCAAAAAAGAAAAGCTTATCGGTAAAAACCTTAAAAATGTTTTCCCGGGTGTGGAGAATTTTGGAATTTTGGAGGTTTTTCGCAGAGTATATAAAACCGGAGTTCCTGAACATCATCCTATATCGATTTACAAAGATGAACGCATCGCAGGCTGGCGTGAAAATTATGTTTACCGTCTGCCTTCCGGACAAATCATTGCTGTATATGACGATATCAGTGCAATGAAGCACAGCGAGCTTGCTGCGAAAATGACTGACCAGTGTTTCCGTGCAATCGCTGATTACACTTATGACTGGGAAGTTTGGATAAGTCCGACAGGACATGTGTTATGGACCAATCCGGCGGTAGAGAGAGTCACAGGTTATAGCGTAAGGGAAGTCATGTCTATGCTGGATTTCCCCGCTGCCTTAGTATATGAGAAAGACCATGAACGAATAATGAGAGCTTTTCGCTCGGCGGTAAACGGCTCAACAGGAAATAATGTCGAGTTTCGCATGGTTCGCAAAAACGGCGAGATTATCTGGGCCGCGATTTCATGGCAGCCTATTTACGATAATGAAGGTCAGTCATTGGGACACCGTGAAAGTATTCGTGATGTAACCGAAAATAAAGAAGCTCAATTAAAACTGGAAGAAGCATTGAAAGCAAGGTTGTAATTATAATTATTTTATCTCGCTGGATTCCGGTATAGGCTCATGTGCTTTCCTGCCGTAAACTTTCTCATAAGCCTTGCAGGCCGGACAAATACCTGATTCAAGTTTCTTAACAAACCAGAATATTAAACCCCTTTGTTTTATTCGTGCCTTTTTGCACATTGGACATGACATACATTGAAGAGCTAACTTACGATCTTTTTCAGTGATTGATTCTGTTTGCATTTTCAATCCTGCTTTCAAAAATTATAAATTATTCTATAGAGAAATTTATTTTCTCATCCACTCAACAAATTTCGCAAGACCATCACTGATGTTTGTTTTGGGATCGTAGTCGAGTTCTTTTTCTGCTTTGCTTACATCAGCGTATGTGCAATCAACGTCACCAGGCTGCATTGGAAGATGCTCTATGATAGCTTTTTTGCCAAGTGCGTTCTCAATTTCGCTAACAAGTTTATTGACTGTAACCGGTCTTGATTCTCCGAGATTGTAAACATTGTAACCTTCGCATTTTTTTATAGATGCGGTTATACCGTCTATTATATCGTCAATATACGTAAAATCCCGCATCATCGAGCCGTCGCCAT
The DNA here is from genome assembly GCA_016936075.1 of Sedimentisphaerales bacterium. Lineage (GTDB taxonomy): Bacteria > Planctomycetota > Phycisphaerae > Sedimentisphaerales > Anaerobacaceae > JAFGPS01. The sequence goes on from JAFGPS010000086.1 coordinate 33,977, forward strand.
AAACGGGAATTGGTTTGCCCTGCTCTATAAGCTTTGCAAATTTATGAATCGCAAGGTCTGGTCTTTGGCGAGGACCATATACTGTAAAGAAACGAAGACACGTCATATTTATTCCATATAGATGATAGTATGTATGACAGAAAAGCTCTCCTGCTTTCTTCGTTGCTGCGTAAGGAGAAATCGGAAAATCCACATTGTCATCTTCCGAGAAAGGAACTTTTTTATTATTGCCGTAAACGCTGGAACTCGACGCAAAAACAAACTTTTTAATCTGGAACTTTTTAGCCGCTTCCAGCATAACCATTGTCCCTGTCATATTGTTGTCACTATAGTAAACAGGTTCCATTATAGATGGCCGAACTCCCGCACCGGCGGCCAAATGTACTATAGTATCGACATTGTCACCAACTACAATTTCAACAACTTCTGGATTGCGAATATCATCTTCGACGAGATTGAAATTTGTATTCTTAAGACAGCCGCTTATATTATCACGTTTGATTTGAGGATTGTAATAATCATTAAAATTATCGAGTCCGGTAACGGTCCAGCCATCGGCGAGCATACGCTCACAAAGATGCGACCCGATAAATCCTGCTGCTCCAGTTATTAATACTTTCATAATTGTTATGTTCCGTGTTCGTCGTTCTGCTTTCTGAACCTATGTAGGGTAGGATTCTACCGCAACGTCTATTTCTCTACAATAACTGATGGTCTTCCGACACTGTGATATTCAATTCCTGCCCTTTTAAGCATATCGGGATTATACAGATTTCTGCCGTCAAAGATAACAGGATTTTTCAATTTCGATTTTATATCCTCGAAATCAGGATTTCTGAATTCCTGCCAGTCGGTGAAAATAACAAGTGCATCCGCGTTATCAAGTGCATCGTAACCATTCTGTACAACTTCGATTTTATCCTTAAGAGCAACAAGTGCCGAAGGTCCCGCTTCAGGATCATAGGCTTTAATTTTAAAACCATTATCAATCAATTTTTTAATGCAATATATCGCAGGTGATTCCCTTATATCATCGGTTCTTGCTTTAAAAGCAAGTCCCCATACTGCCAATGAAACATGCTCTTTTTTTTGAGCAAAATAACTCATCACACGATCTGCAAAACGTTCCTGCTGGTTAATATTGACCTGTTGAACTGATTTCGTCATTGTCATTTCAACGTCATTTATTGAGCCTGTATGGATAAGTGAACGAATATCTTTAGGAAAACATGAACCGCCGTATCCAACACCTGGGAATAAAAAAGACGAACCGATTCTCGAATCACTTCCCAATCCTTTTCTAACATTCTCAATGTCTGCACCAATTTTTTCGCATAATACTGAAATTTCGTTCATAAAAGAAATTCTCGTAGCAAGCATGGCGTTTGCGGCGTATTTTGCCATTTCAGCAGATACAGGATCCATGAATAAAATCCTGCTGCTCTTTCTCATGAATGGATTGTACAACTGATTCATAAGTTCTCTTACAGGAGGATTTATCGTGCCTATGATTATCCTGTCGGGACTCATGAAATCCTCTACAGCAGCGCCTTCCTTGAGAAACTCCGGATTGCTGACATAATCGAATGGCACAGAGGTTTTAGAGCGTATTAGATCAGAAACTTTTTGAGCTGTTCCAGGGGGTACAGTACTTTTTGTCGCAATAATTCGATAATCAGTAAGATTTTCTGCGATTTCCGAAGCAACAGACATAATTGCCGATAAATCGCATGAGCCATCTTCAGCCGATGGAGTACCAACCGCCATAAAGATAATTAGCGAATTATCTATGCCGTATTTAATATCAGTTGTGAAATGGAGTCTATCAAGCTTTCTATTATGCTTTACTATTTCCGTTAAGCCAGGCTCGTAAATGGGAATTACATCATTATTCAGACCTGCTATTTTGACAGCGTCATTATCCACGCAAATGACATTATTTCCTGCTTCAGCCAGACATGCCGCCGTTACAAGTCCAACATAACCGACACCTGTTACACATATTTGCATTGTAATTCTCTCCTTTATTTTATTTCATTTTTTGAGAATCGGTAAGTAAAAGCCACCTAACTACTATTCCCGATATAATAAGTATCTTACTCCACCGGTTCAATCATGTCTATTTCAATTTCCACACTTGCCGCCTGGCCGAGCATATCAACCTGAAGCACAAGTCTTGTATGACCTTTTATACTAACAATAATACCCTGTATCCCAAGTAAGGGACCAGCTATTATGCGGCATTTTTGCCCTTTCCTGAGATACTTGTGCGGTATTAAAACTTCACCGGTACGCAAAACACGCTCAATCTGGACTAAATCATCTATGAATTGCTGCTGATCCACAACTTCGATTAGGTTTGCTATCCGGTTTGTTTTAAGAATTTCGATACGCTTAGCTTCATCGCCGCAAAAGAATATATAACCACTAAACAATGGAATAAGTGATTTTATGGTCCTCCTGCTCTTACGACGAACATTCCAGGACATAGGAAGAAAATAATTAATGTCCCTGTTAACCATATCGTGAGCAAGAGCTTTTTCGTTCCTGCTTTTCGTATGAGCAACCCACCACTTACCTTCAAAATCGGTAATAGTACTTTCCTGCGGCCATATTACTGGAGGATTTTCACTTGCGTTAAACAATTTTCACTTACCCGGTTAACTATTATAAAATTTAAGTATAGTTTGAGCGACAAATTCAATTTGTTCATTCGATAGTTCAGAATATATTGGCAAAGAAAGAACCTGGTCACAAATTTTCTCTGTTACAGGCAAATCGCCCTGCTTATACCCAAGTTCGCTAAAACATTTCTGTAAATGAAGCGGCTGCGGATAAAATATAGCTGAACCTATCTTATTGTCCGAAAGGAATTTATTTAAATCATCCCTTTTCGGAGCCGCTATCGTATATTGATGATAAATACAAACATTACCTTCATCAATTTTCGGAGTTTTAACAACTGATTCAGCTAATAAATTATCATATATAGCCGCATTTTTCCTGCGTTTCTCGTTCCACTGGTCAAGATATTTGAGTTTGATTAAAAGAACCGCGGCCTGAATGCTGTCGAGACGGAAATTGCCGCCAATCATATTATAATAATATCTCGGTTTCTGACCATGATCCCGCAGAGATTTGAGTTTCTCTGCTATTGCATCATCATTCGTTGTAACAAGCCCGCCATCACCAAAAGCTCCAAGATTTTTAGTAGGATAGAAAGAAAAACAGCCGTAAGAACCGAAATTGCCACAATTTACACCATTTGCACTGGCTCCGATAGCTTGTGCCGCGTCTTCTATAATCACAAGCTTATAACGAGCGGCGATTTCTCCAATCTCTTTCATATTCGCGGCCTGGCCATACAAATGAACAGGTATAATCGCACGAGTTTTTTCAGTAATTTTCTCTTCAATAAGAGATGGGTCAATATTGTATGTATCAGGATCAATATCGACGAATACCGGCTTTGCTCCGAGCCTGTAAATCGAACCTGCGGTTGCAAAGAATGTAAACGCTGTAGTTATTATCTCATCGTCTGGCTTGATATCAGCGGCCATTAAAGCCACTAACAACGCATCTGAGCCGCTTGATACACCAACGGCGTATTTGCAGCCTACATATTTTGCGATTTTTTCTTCAAACTCTGTAACCCACGGACCGAGAGCGAAATACTGACTATCACAAACATTACTTATTTCCGGAAGAATTTCTTCCTTGATTGTCGCGTATTGTGCCTTCAAATCCAAAAGCGGAACCTGCATATAAACTCCATTTCGTTAATTGAACTAAATTTGTTTCTAAAGCCAACAGTTTAGGATTATTATCGCAAATTGTCAAAGAAATTGGGGAAATGTTTGCGGGTTTTATGATTTCTGAGCCGAAATAGATATTGACGAATAACTAATTAAAAGCTAAAAATGAACTGATTTTCTTAAATGACATGAAAAAAGATAACTTCAACATTCTGTTTTCCTGCGTCGGCAGGCGTGTTTCATTGCTCGAGAGTTTTCGTAAAGCTGCAAAGAGCCTGAAAATTCAGGCGAAATTTCTCGGTACTGATATAACAACTCTCAGCCCTGCTTTGCAATTATGCGACGATAAATTTATCGTCAAGCCGATAAGTGATCCCGGCTATATAAGGCAACTACTTTCTATCGTAAAAAATAACCAGGTTAAACTACTCGTTCCGACTATCGATACAGAGTTGAAACTTTTAGCTCAAAACAAAAAGAAATTTGCGGAACTTGGTTGCCATGTCCTTGTCTCACCAGAAGAAGTTATCGATATTTGCATGGACAAGCGAGAGACATACCGTTTTTTAATTAAACACGGCTTCGAAAGCCCTGTTACTATGACCGCCGGTGCCACTTTATCAAAGAGTACCCACAAATGGCCGTATTTGCTCAAACCCTGGGATGGCTCGGCGGGAAAAGATATTCATCTGGTCAATAATCTTGATGAGTTGAAATTCTTCGCGAGAAAAACTAAAAACGCCATTTGCCAGGAATATATCAAAGGTGAGGAATATACATGTGATGTCTATGTCGATTTAGAAAAAAAGGTTCGCTGTGTTGTTCCGAGGAAGCGACTCGAAGTAAGAGCAGGCGAAGTCAGTAAGAGCCAGATTGCAAAAAATCACAACATCATGGAACAAGCCGCAAAGGTAATAGAAGCTCTTGGAGCCGGACCTGGAGTTATAACAATTCAATTATTCTTAACAAGCCACGAAAAATTAGTATTCACGGAAATCAATCCACGTTTCGGCGGCGGAGCACCATTATCTATAAAAGCCGGAGCAAACTTCCCAAAATGGATTGTGCAGGAACTTTCCAGCCAACAACCAAATATCAAATTCGGTAACTTCAAGGATAACATGATAATGCTCAGATACGATAGCGAAGTCTGGGTAGATAAAATTAATTAAAATGATTAAGACAGAAAGGACTATGATGAATAATTTCAAAATAGCGTTAGTTCTATACACCATATGTCTGATTTTTTCGTCAAGTATGTTTGCTGAAGAATACGTAGTAAACTCGTTTGATGGAAAAATTAATTTGAATGTTTCAGTGAAAGAGCAGATACTTTATTCGGTAAAATATGATTCAAAGCTAATTTTAGCGTCCTCACCAATATCAATGCAAATCGATTCAAATATAATGATTGGCAAAAATCCGAATGTTTTGAAAACTGAGACGAGAAAAGTAGATAACATAATTATCCCTCCAGTAAAAATAAAGAGCAAAGAAATTATCGACCAATATAACGAATTAAAAATTGATTTTGAAGAAAGCTATTCACTAATATTTCGTGTATATAATGATGGAGTCGCTTATAGGCTTGTAACAGATATCGACAAAGAAATTGAAGTAATAAATGAACTTGTCTTATTTAACTTTCCTGAAAATCATTCGGTATACTTCCACGAAGAAGACAGTTTTATAACTCATTCGGAAAGAATGTATAAATACATTAAGCTCAGCGAAATTTCAGACAATAATATGTGCTCTTTACCGACTCTTATAGATATAAGTGACGGCCCGAAAGTTCTTATTACTGAATCCGACCTGAAAGATTATCCCGGCCTATACCTTTACGGTGTCAATAGCCAAAGTCTTATTGGTCAATTTCCTCATTATGTATTAGCAGACAGAATGAGCGATGACAGAAATCCAGTAGTGACACAACGAGCGAATTACATAGCTAAAACAAATGGTAAAAGGTCCTACCCATGGCGAATTATGATTATAGCAGCTAAAGATGGCGACCTTATCGAAAGCCAGATGGTTTATAAATTAGCGAGTCCTTCCAAAATAGAAGACACATCATGGATAAAGCCCGGCAAGGTCGCGTGGGACTGGTGGAACGCAAATAATATTTACGGTGTGGATTTCAAATCAGGAGTAAATACTGAAACATATAAATACTACATCGACTTTGCATCGAAATACGGCATAGAGTATATTATCCTCGATGAAGGCTGGTATGTTCTCGGTGACTTGATGGATGTAGTAGATGATATGGATGTCGAGGAATTGTTCCGATATGCAAAAACCAAAAATGTTAAAATTATCCCTTGGGTAATATGGAAAACTCTGGATGACCAGTTGCCGCAGGCTATGGAACAATTCGCAAAATGGGGAGCAGCCGGACTTAAAGTCGATTTTATGCAGAGAGATGACCAATGGATGGTAAATTATTACTATAGAATCGCAGAAGAAACTGCCAAACACAAAATGCTTGTCGATTTTCACGGCGCACATAAGCCCGCTGGATTACAGAGGGAATATCCGAATTTCATTACGAACGAAGGTGTGCAGGGACTCGAGCATACAAAGTGGAGTGCAAACGAAACACCTGAGCATAATGTAACTCTTCCGTTTATCCGCATGGTTGCAGGTCCGATGGATTATACGCCGGGAGCAATGGTAAACGCTCAGCAAAATAATTTCTATGATGCATTCGAGAGACCTATGAGCCAGGGAACACGATGTCACCAGTTGGCGATGTACGTTGTTTACGAAAGCCCGTTGCAAATGTTATGCGATAGCCCATCGAATTATCTCAAAGAGCCTGAATGTATGGAATTTTTATCGAAAGTACCAACTGTCTGGGACCAGACGAAAGTTCTGGATGCACGTGTTGGAGATTATGTAATTGTTGCACGCAAAAATGGCGACCAGTGGTATATCGGAGCAATGACAGACTGGACTGCGAGAGAGTTGACTATAGATTTCTCATTTTTACCATCCGGCTCTCATACAATGACATTATACCGAGATGGAGTAAACGCTGATAGATACGCAAGCGATTATAAAAAAGAAACTGTTAAAATAGAAGCTGGTGACAAATTCCAGATAAAACTCGCCCCCGGAGGCGGCTGGGCGGCTATTATTGATTAAAAAAGAATTTGAAAATTAATTTCTTCTATTTGAGAATTGCCGCAGAGCCGAAAGAAACTCGGAAGGAATTGTATAGCCCAAAGTTTCTATATGATGAACGTCGTCCCATGTTTTGTCATAATCACCAAGAGCGAAATAAACAAGCAATCGGCCAAAATATGATTGGACATGCTCAGGATCAATTTCTATTACTTTCGTAAAATCTGCAATCGTCTGTTCATATTCATTTTTTGCCAGGTAAATCTGTCCTCGATTGAAGTATCCTTCGGTAGATTGTGGCGATATTTCAATTACCTTTGTAAAATCAGACATTGCATTTTTCTGGTGGCCCAAAGTATTATAAACAAGCCCCCTGTTATAGTAAGCATCAGAAAAAGTTGGATCTCTGTTTATTGCCCTCGTAAATTCTGAAATTGCATCTTCAAATTGGCTTTGTTTTGCGGCAGTTATTCCGCGATTATTATAATATCCGGCATCTCTTGAGATTCTATTAACTTCGTCGGTCCAACCAAGAAGTTTGTCCTGCCAGTTTATCTCTGTGCTACCGATTGATTGCTCGAACTCATTTTGCCAGTCTTTAAACTTCAATAAAAGCGTATCTTTCATTGCAGTCTCGAATACTTCCCCGGATCCTATATAGCCTAATCGTTGCAATACTTCACAACTTTTGGGATATTTGATTTTCGCTGTAACATAAGGCATTGACTTGATTTTATGAATATCAACAACTGTTTCCTTAAATCCGAATGATTTTTTAAATCCAATATCCATCGGTAATCCAGTTCTTGTTCTTCCGCCTATTATTATATGTATAAATCCGAGAGCAATAATTAGTAAAATTCCAGCGATATATAAATTGACAGACGTCTTTTGGTGCCATTTTTTAGGCATATTGCTTTTGTGATGAATATTCGGCGTGCAGCAAAAGGGACATTCTTTTACTTTAATACTGTATAATTTCCTGCATTGAGTGCATTCTGTGGATTTCATTTTACTTTATCAAAACAAGATTATGAATCTATTCTTTCTTCTCAGCTTTCCAGAGAACTCTTTCTGATTTAAATTTGTAACGTTCACGATCAAGTAAAAAATCGGGACAATATCCTTTAATATTCGATACAACATATATATTTCTTTTGGAGAACAACTCATCAATAGTGTGTTCATTGAATTGAGGTGCCCCTTCAGTTGTACCTATACTGGAAATAATTTTAATATCATCCTTCCTACTAAAATTAAACAATTCCTGTACGAGCAGCAGAGGCGGAGCCGTAGTACTATCTGCATAAATTATTGCTGGTGACTCTACTGAAATTAAAGCCTGTAATGCAAATTGTTCTGCATCGTTAGAATTCATTCGATCCTTAACATCCATTTTCCATGGATGAAGAAAATACTCAGCATCATTTCGAAAAGGAATTCTTCTGCCGCTGCCGACTTTAAAATCCAGTCCTTCGGCGATTTCCGGTGCTTTTATATATACAGGAACAACAACAAGGCAAAATATAACAAACAAGACAGTATGAGATCCATTACTTTCCAGTAAATAGCTAAAAACTCCAATACCGATAAATATCGATAACATGCAATAGAAAGGAATAAAAAACGCATATCTATCCGGAACTGTATATCGAAATGCAAATATGTAATACAAAACTGTTAACGTAATTATAATAGTTGCAAACCACTTTTGAGGAGATACTTTATAAATATACCATACACCCACAAAGATAAATAATATATTAGGAGTAGGAAAGTTCAGTATCAAATATAAAAAATTGTCTTTCATTAAGGGCAATGTAATCGAAGTATTCAGTACTGCACTTTCCCATTTATTACCGAACATCGCAGAGGCAAAAGTACCGGCAATATCATGCGTTGCAATAATATTTTTCACAATCAGGTATTCATAAGGAATCGCTCCAATCATCCATAACAATGCCATTACGAAGATATGCCGGACTTTTAATTGTTTTTTCACAACTAAAGTAATTACAAAAACAAAATAGCAGGTTAAAGCAATAGAAGCCATCATATGGTTAGCGATAGAAAGCCCATTTATAAATGCAAGTAAATATAAATACTTCTTCTTTGAAGTTCTTGCATATTGCAATAGCATTACAAGTTCCAGCAATAATAAGGCGATTACCAATCCATATGTTTCAGGCATAGTCGAATGCAGCCAGAATGTATGTGACAACGCCAGCGTCGCGGCTCCGAGCAGTGCGGGGTAATTTTCACCCAGCCACAACCTCAATAGTAAAAAGAAATTCGCAATTGCAAATGCGGAAATAATTGCATTAGCGCAATTTATTCGATACGCAAATGCGTCTATTTTTATATACTTGAATGGTATCACAATAAGATAATAAAGCGGATGTGAAAGTGCCAGTCCGAGTTTCCCCTCTATGTCATTGTGTAATACCCTGTATTGAATAAGGCCTGAATCCTGCCATAACACCCCCGGAGCGCAGGTCAAAATATATAAAGCCGCTGCTGCAAATAAAACTAAAATATATCCTTGTACTGGAAACGATGTTTTAAGAATATATATCTGAGAATCACGCTTATTCGCTGGTATTTCCAAACTTTTTACTCTAATTCCTAAATTCATTTTCAAATTTTCATAAAAGCTTTATTTACAATTTTACTGTTAAATACTCCGTATTATCAGCAAAACAAATTGCACCCTCATAAGCAGCAGGTATCAAAAGGCAATCACCTGCTTTGAACTCGACTGCGTCTACTTCTTGTGCGGTAATAGTACCATATCCTGACAATACTATTATTATTTTCATTTCGCCGGAAGATAAAAGCACTTCACAATTTTTCGCCTGATGCCCCTTATCTACTGTGAAATATTCACAATCTACAAGACGTCCGATGGTTGTAACACCAGGTTCATTCTCAGATATATCAAAATGGATACTTTCCATTGATTGTTCCATATGCAATTGCCGTGAATTACCATTTTCATCGATCCTGTTCCAATCGAAAATCCTGTACGTAGTATCAGATGGAAGTTGAATCTCCGCAATTAACAAACCCGGTCCTATCGCATGAGGTGTTCCGGCGGGCAGGAAATGGCACTGACCGGCTTCTACAGAAACCTTTGTCAAAAATTCAGCTACGCTGCCATTGGCTATCGCTTCTTCGAACTGAGACTTAGTGACATCTTTTTTCAATCCCTTGTAGATATAAGAATCAGGTTCGGCGTAAATAATATACCAGCATTCTGTTTTGGGCTCGCCTTCACCTAATCTCTTACATGCCTGTTCATCCGGATGGACCTGTAAACTAAGAACATCCTGAGCATCCAACAATTTTATAAGTAATGGAAAAGGTCCGGGATATCTCCCCGGGCCTATGATTTCATTTGTATATTCTTTGATAACTTCAGCAAGAGTTTTACCTGCGAGTTCACCATTTGCAATAACGGTTTTATCGTTGGGCAAATCAGCTAATTCCCAGCTTTCACCGATTTTCTGTCCTTCAGGTAAATCCTTCCCGAATATATAACGCAACTTCTGGCCACCCCAGATTCGCTGCTTATAAATTGGTTCAAATTTTAATGGATATAATCTCATGCCGAATTTTCTATATCAATTTTATACTCTGTCCACAATCCTAACTTTTATGATTATACAAACAGGCTATACCTTTACAATATATTTATTTCGGCATAATTTTAATTTTTCATTCAATAATTATGATAATAGAGGACTTTACTTTGCCTCAACTGTACATTTTGCCAAAGTTAAACCTTCTGATTCAGCGGTAACAGTAATAGTACCCTTCTGGCCGCGTTTTGCTTTTACTATTACAAGAGCAAGACTATTGAAGGCTTTACGCTCATGCGAAGGAAAAACGGTCATATCAGTTGGGTCACCATTATCTGTCGTGACAATTTCTCCCGGGCCGCTTACAGAGAATTTAATCAGGTTATCTGCACGCGGTGCCGTTATGCCTTCACTATCCTGAACTGTAAGAGTGACGAAAGATAAATCAGAGCCGTCACAATCAATAACCGCTCTATCAGGTTCGAGAGATAATTTCGCTGCGTCACCAGCAGTACGCATAATATCAGTCGCCCATTTTTTGCCGTCTTTATAAGCAACGACTTTCAATTCTCCCGGCTCATAAACTACATCGTCCCAACGGATGCGATAAGCAGGCTTGCCATCCATCGACTGAACCTGGCTATCGAATATTTTCTTCTTACGTCCAAGGGATTTACCATTGAGGAACAATTCCGCTTCGTCACCTGAAGTATAAACATGTACAGGAGTCACTTCACCAACTCTATCTGGCCATGTCCAGTGCGGCAGGATATGTGCCATTGGATAATCCGGACGCCAATATGCCTGATAAATATAAAAACGATCCTTCTTGAAGCCTGCAAGGTCAATAATGCCGAAGTAAGAACTTCTTGAAGAATCAAATGGAGTCGGCTCACCGATATAATCAAATCCGGTCCAGACAAATTCGCCGCCAACAAATTCAAAGCTATCTTGTGCAAGAAATTCCTTGTCGGGAATACAACCCCACCGGACTGCATACAAATCATAGGAACACACATATTTATTTATCGTGTCCTGACCAGCATTTGCGTTAGTCGATGTACCGAGCGGCGAAGCAACTACAGGAAAAGTATAAACTCCTCTTGTACTCAATGCAGACGCGGTTTCCGAACCTAATACCAATTTATCCGGCAACTGGTTATGAAATACTGGATATTGAGGATTGTTACCGAAATTACCCGAACCCTGATAGTTCAGACCAACCAAATCAATAGTTGCGGTAAAAGGACTGCCCGCCCGGGCACTATTCATTCCATTTATCGTCGGTCGAGTCGGGTCTTCTTCGTGACATATTCCATTTAATTCCTTTGCGATAGCAATAGCCGCTTCATTTCCAGACTGCTCACCAACTTCGTTGCCAAAGCTCCACATTATAACTGACGGATGATTTCTGTCACGCCGAAGCATTGCTCGCAAATCCTGTTCGTGCCATTGCGGAAAAACAAGATGATAATCATTTGTTGTTTTTTGACGTTCCCAAACATCGAAAGCTTCATCCATAATCAGGAAACCCATCTTATCCGCAAGCTCGAGCAGCTCCGGGGCCGGGGGATTGTGACTTGTACGAATAGCATTGCAACCCATTTCAGCTAAGATTTCCAACTGCCTCTGTAAAGCACGATAATTAACTGCTGAACCAAGCGCACCCAAATCATGGTGATTGCATACGCCATTGAGTTTAACGTGTTCGCCATTCAAAAAGAATCCCTTATCCGGATCGAACTTAAGCGTACGAATACCAAATATTGTCTCATATGTATCAACTACTTTTCCATCCTGCTCAATTGTTGTCACTGCTACATAACGGTTAGGTTTGTGATATAGACCTGTTCCCCATAATTTCGGATTTTTAACTGTTCCTTTTGTACCAGCAGTTGCCTTTTTGCCTGATTCTATCATCAATTCGACTGGAGCAATTGAAGCAACCGCCCCGCCAACTTTTTTATCTTGTGAGTTAATCTTAAAAATCTGTGTTGATAAAGTTACTTTTGCATCAGATTTCGAATCGTTTGAAACTGTTACATCTAAAGATACTTTTGCTGATTCTTCTGTAATTTCCGGTGTGGTAATATATGTCCCCCACTGGCCGACATGAACAGGCGAAGTTTTTGTTAACCATACATTACGATAGATACCTGCACCTGGATACCAGCGAGACGAGCCTGGTGGATTATTAAGACGAATCGCAAGAATGTTATCATCGCCATAATTGAGATATGGAGTCAAATCAACCTGCCATGAAGCATAACCAAAAGGCCAGCCTCCAACAATTTGACCATTGCACCAGACGGTCGTATATGACATGGAACCATCTACTTCGAGACAAATCTGCTTACCTTCATCCTCAGATGGAACTGTAAAGTTTTTGCGATACCATGCAATTCCGGCAATTGGTAAACGCCCCATTCCCCCACTACCTGTTGTACTAAATGGCCCTTCGATAGCAAAATCATGCGGCAAATCCAATTTAGTCCATTCACTATCGTCAAAAATCGAACTAACGTATGCAACATTGCCGCCATAGTTCGCTTCCGGTCTTTCATAACGCTTTTCAGGATCGGAGATAAAATCATTACTCGTTGGAAGTATAAATGCAGCGATTCCTGATGTCGGATCTACCGGCTCAGCTTGTGCTGCTCCACCGCGACCACCTCGTCCACCGAAACCGCCTCGACCGCGACTACGATTAACAGGATAATCAAGACTCTCTGTAATTTCAGATGAAGGATCGCCCATGTTAAAACTCCAATCATTATTGATTGAGATACGCTCGCGTGGTGATTTAGCAATAGAATTGTTGCACCCGCTTTGAAATAATATTAATGCTATACTTACAACAAGAAGCACCTGGAACTTCGTAATTCGCATTGTTTGTCTCATTTGACACATCCTTTACAAATAAATTGAAATATTTTCTGTATTGCAGTTATTTAGAAATACCAGGATTTATATTGGCTTATTTAATTGGTTCTTCGCCTAACAATTGAGCTACAGTAGGTTCTATTGCTTCAGCCCAAATCTGGTACCCTTTTTGTCCCGGATGCAGATAGTCGGACATAATGTCACGAGTCAATTCTTCATCTTCAGTTAGAAACTTTTCGTTTATATCGAGATAATGAATCATTTTGCCATCCGCAACTTTAGAAGCGAGCAGACTTGCTGTTGCATTTTTCTCTCGCTGAGCCGATGGTCCGGGATTACGCGGGAAAATTGCGAGCAAGAGAATTTTGGTTTCAGGAAGTTTTGTTCTGAGCCGCTTACAAATCGCGATTATTCCATCTGCGATTTCTTCTGCGGTATTATCCTGACCATTGGAATTATTTGTACCAATCATTATTATAGCAAGCTTGGGATTAACTTTACTGAAATCACAATTATCGAGTCGCCAGAGAACATGCTGCGTACGGTCGCCGCTGAAACCCATATTAACCGCATTTCGCGGTGCATAATATTTGTTCCATACTTTTTTACCAGGATTATCAAAATTATGAGTAATCGAATCGCCAATATACAGCAAATCTACATTACCTTCTTCGAGCCTGGCTTTTACGGCTTCATGGCGCGGCATCCACCATCTGTCATCGCGAGAAACCGGAGTAACCGCAGAGTGGATTTTACCTTCGATAGATTGAAAAGCGAGTTCCTGTTGAGTTGGCTGGCTCGAACATCCAAAAAAAATGGAACTGATTAGCATTGTGATGATAAATGATGATATTCTTTTACTCATTTGCGACTCCATTTTAAATCTTCCCAATTTACTCTCGTATTCCATTAACTTTCGATTACTATAAACAGTAAACGAATTGGCCCTAATTATATAACAATAAAATAATGACGAAAACATCTTTTTTGATTAATCCCCTTACTTATGCGTATATCCTTATGATATAAATGGTTTTGAAGTTTTTCATTGCCCGTTTATGCGATTTACTTTAGACTTTCCGCCAAGAAAATGCTTTAGATTAAGGAATAATAGTAAATGAAAAAAGTTTTAAAAGTTGATAAAAAAGAAGCGGCAGGACGAATAAAGAAATTCTTACCGATTTTAAATAAAACGTATCCAGACGCAAAAATCGCATTGAATTTTAAGAATCCGCTGGAATTATTAATCGCAACAATCCTATCAGCACAATGCACTGATGTCCGGGTTAATATTGTTACGAAGGCCCTTTTCCAAAAATACAAATCAATAAAAGACTGGATAAAAACAGATATTAGCGAAATCGAAACTGATATAAAGAGTACCGGCTTTTATCGAAATAAAGCGAAAAACATCAAAAATGCATGTATTGCAATCGACGAGAAATTCGGCGGAAAAGTACCAAATACAATGGAGGAACTTGTCACACTTCCCGGCGTAGGTAGAAAAACCGCCAATTGCGTGCTCGGAGACGCATTTGGTATCCCGGGAATAACCTGCGATACACATGTTATAAGACTAAGCAGGAGATTGGGCCTGTCCGATAACAGCGACCCGGTAAAGTTAGAATTCGATTTAGCCGAAATAGTATCTAATAAGGATTGGACATTGTTCAGCCATTTGATTATTACTCATGGCAGAAATGTATGTAATGCACGTAAGCCCAAATGTCAGGATTGCGAAATCGCGAAGTATTGTCCTTCAGCGAATAATCCGGAACTTTGGTAATATTATTCTAAATGCGGCGTTCGGCGTATCGCTGTAATTGAAACGAAAGGATTATTTTTTTATGATAGAATTCACAAGCAGTCCGGTACAGGATATATGGCGCATTTTTAGAGTAATGGCGGAATTTACAGAAGGTTTCGAGGAACTCTCTTCAGTCGGAGAAGCAGTTTCACTCTTCGGCTCAGCTCGAACAAAACCTGAAGACAAGTATTACAAACTCGCAGAGAAAACAGCAGCAGAACTTGTCAAAGCTGGTTTCGGTGTAATAACAGGCGGCGGAGGCGGAATCATGGAAGCCGCAAATAAAGGCGCAGCAGAAGCAGGCGGCCAGAGCATAGGTTTGAATATTGACCTTCCAATGGAACAGGTACCAAATGAATTCCAGAGTCTCTCTCTGCATTTTAGATACTTTTTCATTCGCAAGGTAATGTTCCTTAAATACGCTCATGGCTTTATCGTATTTCCGGGCGGTTACGGGACAATGGATGAATTTTTCGAATCACTTGTATTGATTCAGACTTTTAAACAGGCTACATTTCCTGTAGTTTTAATGTGTAGTGACTATTGGGACGGCCTTATAAAGTGGATTAAAGAAACAATGCTCAATAAGCATGGATATATTTCACCTGAAGATTTGGATGTCTTTACTTTAGAAGACGATCCGGCAAAAGCAGTGAAAATTATCACAGACTTCAGGGACTCACAGGGAAAAATCGGATTGCATGAACCAGAAGGTATGAAGAAAACATAAATATTTATTAGAGTTAAAAGTTATTTTGTTTTGACCAAATCGAGCCCAAGTGATGTAAGTTGAATTAAATTTTCTTTCCTCTCAATGAACTTGAGCCTGAATAAAATATTTAAAATAGGCCGCTCCACTTCACTGTCCCGCGCAAAGAATGTTTTCTCCTGGCTAATTTTTTGGATATACATAGCACATACTCTAATCGTTTCTTTATTAGGCGGCGACCATAGCCATGAATTGCTGAATATTTCTCCATAAGCTCTGAAAATAAAACCGGAAATCAATAATACAAATGAGTTAAAAACATCTCTCATACTACTGTCTTCATCATACTGTTCATATGCGTAAAGAGGCAAATCAAAATATATCCGCCCGAGTAATCCCAAGATAGAAAATCCAAGTATCGCATAAATGATTCCAAAAAACACAGGAGCTGTCAGAGGTAATTTAATTCCATAAGTTAAAAAAAGCAGGAAAAAATATATCACAATTGAGACTACCGAGGTCTTATCAAATTGACTTTTAGCATCCGGCATAAATGTATGTCTTAAAATTATAAGTATCATCAATGCCAAATAACAATTAAGAAAGGTATAGATATCAATCAATGTCGCTTCCCTTTCCATACTCATATCATGTACAATAACAATGAATATCAGCAAAGTAATAAAACTTAAAACAACCAATATACAAGGCATAGCAATAATCGTCACTATCGAATAGCTTATCGCTTCTTTGCGTTTCTTTTCAAGGAGATCAGAAAGCCGCTGTTCAATCTGATTTATATCATGGATTGGCATTTATATTATTCCTGTTTATTAAGATTTTTGTCATAAAGTTTCGATAGCTCTTCAAGTTCTCTTACCTCTTCGGCAGGAAACTTTCCTGAATCAACCGGATCACCAAACATCCTCTCAACTTTTTTTAAATTAAATCGCTCTGTAATTTTATTTTCATATCCGCACTTTTTGCATATAAATGTACTTATGATTTTACCCTGTCCAAATTCCATATTTCCCTTTTTATATTTTGTCTTACATCTCGGACAGCGGCTTTTCTTACGGTCTTTTAATTTAAGAATAAATAAAGCAAAAAGAGCCGGGATACCCATAAGAAATACTATTCCGGTTAGAATAGTCAAAAAAGGATGAGTTTCAAAAAAATGGTCTATTTGAGGATACTTGCTACTGAAAAATATACCAGACAACCAGACAGAAGCAATATAAAAAACAAATAATAGACACCATAGAGCCTCACTAAATGTCATTTTATATTGTCTCGCATTATTCCAGTCATCAGCAAACTTTTCAAGAAAATTCATATTGTATAAAACCTCCAGTCACTAAGATATACCAATCTTAATTATACGTTTTGTATATCGTCTTGCAAGAAATAATGGAATAATCCCGAAGACTCCGAAAGAGCAGTCTATTAGTTGCCAGAAAAAAGGAACACCTCTTATTGGCCCGCATATAAAAGCAAGTGGAATAACCAGAACGCATGAAATCATACCAAAGGTAATTACCCAGATATTTCTAACCGGATCGATAAGCGGCCCGATGAACGCGATAGCAATTACAATATGACCAAAAGCAAGCCAGTCGGTTCCGTAAAACAGAAACGGATACTCTTTATCAGCGTGAATTATTCCGACATGAACTTTTGATATCCATTGAGATAACGCAGGAAAATGCGATTCGATAAAAGTCCCCTGCCCAACGATTTCCTGTAATATATCCACCTCAGCCTTTAACGGAAAAGCCGTAATCCCGCTCAATAACAATCCGAAAGTAAATAAAAACAACCAAACTCTCGTTCTTCGTTTCAGAATTTTTATATCAGAAGTCATATTTTGTCGCCCCTTTTTCCATCATATATTTTTTGATTATGATATTTATATATATGAATTTAAGGATCTTTCCGATTGTTCTCAAGAAACTCCAATCCTTCCATAGCTGAATCTTTCATTCCTTCAATAGATGAATAAGAATCGACAACTTCCTGGAATGCTGCTCTTGATTTTTCGTAATCATCTAATTGATAATATGACCAGCCGATTTTAATAAGAGCATCCGCACAAATATCATCCATGTCGGAATATTCTTCCAGTACATAAGCACTTATAACAATAGCTCTGCGAAAGTCTCGTAGATATGTTTTATAAACATCAGAGATACCTAAAAATGCTTTCGCACAAGCTTCACGATCTTCAGGAAACAAGTTATATACTGCATAAAAAGCCATAATTTCCTGTTTCCACATCCTTATTCCCTTAGAACCCCAGGTATTAATCGCATAAAGTCTCTGGTCCTCGCCTGTTTCCTGTTTTTCAATCCAGTTATAATTTACCATCTTCCAATCCGGCAGCTCTTGTGCTTCTTCCCATGTTTTAGCTGGTGTATGGGTATTTATAATCATCAGTACAAGTATCGGGCCGGCAAATGTAAAATTATTTAAAATGTGAATCGATATCGAACTGCAAAGAGTCTTGCGCCACTCATAAGCAAGTGTTATAATCAATCCCGGAATAAAAACAAAAATCAAACCTGCAATATTAGTTACTGGACTTCCAAAATGAAGAGCCGCAAATAATACTGATAGAATAACTATAGAAACAAAAACTGATAACTTCTGCTTTATGGCATTATACAAAAAACCACGAAAAAATATTTCTTCTGCTATAGGTCCAATCGTTATCATCATTATAAGCAGAAAGTATAAAGGAGAATAATTCGGGGCATCTCTCAGGAAAGAATATTCCGAATTAATATCATTAGAGGTAATACCCAAAAATGGGTTTAATATTATTAATACAATAGAATTCACAACTAAAATAATAATAACAATTGGAATCGCTATAAGAAATTCTTTCAGAATTGTTCGGATTTTGGGTATTTGGATTTTCTTTTGTTTTTTTACAATCCAAACAGGATAAAGAACCATCCCAGCAAACATCAAAAACCATAATACCGAAACAAAGATTAAAGTAAATTTATTTAGATCCGCATATTTTGATAAATAGAAAGCAACTCTAAAAAACACTATCATCGCAAAGCCGAGAACCAGGCTTTTCACCGACCATGTCACTTTAGAAAATATATCTTTATCTCTCATTATCCTTAATCATCCTCTTTCCCATGCTTATTACATTATCTTCACTAAAGCCAATTGCTTTGTAAAACTCAGCAACATCAGTGTTTGATGTTCTTATTTGAAGGTTTATTTTGGGACAACCGACATCTCGCAACCTCTTCTCTGCTTCGAGCATTATTTGCGTTGCAAAGCCCTGCCTTCTATATCGCGGTGAAACAGCAAGATAATTAATCCAGCCCCGATGTCCTTCATAGCCGGCCATACATGTTGCAACCACAGAACTGTCAAGCTCACCTACAAGAAACCATTCGGGATTAACTTTCAGCTTTCTTTCTATGTCACGTTCTGGATTATTCTGTGGAACAATCAGGCCGCACTCGGACCATAATTCAATCACATTTTTACGGTCCGTATCTTGATAAGGTCGGATTATAAGCTCGCTCATTTTGTCCCTATAAAACGCTACCAGTAATAATGCACTAATTCGCGAATATTTGTATCGTATAATTCTTTGACTTTATCCATGATTTCTTTTGGTATTTCCGGCAAATCGGAAGCGGAGAAATTCTCTTCTGCTTGAGAAGGTCTCTTTGCGCCGGGAATTGCGCATGTCACCGCGTTGAACATCAAAATCCATTTCAATGCGAACTGTACAAGTGATATATTTTCAGGACAGATTTCTTTTAACTGCTCGACAACTTTCAAGCCAAGATTGTAATCCACGCCTGAAAAAGTTTCGCCTTTGTCGAACTCTTCGCCGTGGCGGTTAAATTTTCGATGGTCATCGGCTGTAAATTTCGTATCAGGTTTCATTTTGCCCGTG
Organism: Sedimentisphaerales bacterium; assembly: GCA_016936075.1. Taxonomy (GTDB): domain Bacteria; phylum Planctomycetota; class Phycisphaerae; order Sedimentisphaerales; family Anaerobacaceae; genus JAFGPS01. The sequence goes on from JAFGPS010000086.1 coordinate 53,772, forward strand.
AGCATGCCGGAAGCCAATGGAACTCTCGCTAAAATTCCGACTTTTCGTTTTTTTGCCTGCTCGAAGAAAAGCTCTGACGGCCTGTGACGAAACATATTGAAAATAATCTGTACCGTCTGGACATTTGGATATTCAATCGCCTTGAGAGCTTCTTCGACTTTTTCGACACTTACGCCGTAATAACGGATTTTGCCCTGCTCTACAAACTCATCCAGTACTCCGAAAACTTCAGGATTGTAAAATACTTCCGTTGGTGGACAATGTAATTGAAGTAAGTCTATAGTTTCTACACCAAGATTTTTCAAACTGCGGTCAACGAAAGCAGTCAGGTTTTCCTTGTTGTATCCTTCTGCTATATGTGGATTAAGACGCCTGCCTGCTTTTGTCGCGACATAAATCTGCTCTTTAGATTCCCTGCATATTTGCCCAACTAATCTCTCGCTTCGGCCATCGCCGTAAACATCCGCGGTATCGATAAAATTGACTCCCATATCAATTGCGGTGCGCAAAGCATCAAGAGATTCCTTATCATCTACCGGCCCCCATGTCCCGCCAATTGCCCATGCACCAAAACTTATTTCAGATACCTTCCAGCCTGTACTTCCCAATTCCCTGTATTTCATACCTAAACTCACAAAATAATAACCATAAAATATATTTGATGACTATTGAAAATTATAACATGTATTATATTAATTTCACGAATTATCAGGGGACCAGAGAAAAGTTTAATTTAATCAGAACATTTGTCATAAAAATATACAGTTTGAGAATTATCATCAAAACCTATATAATAATGACTCAACTTGTAAGCATCCGAGACAGGAGGTGTCCACCATCGTTCAATTCTCTCCATATCTCTCTTTGAATAATTTGCAGGAAACTGAGCTTGTTGAGGTTCGAGCCGCTTAAGTAAATCATACTTAAAACTCATATACTCTTTGTTATTAGTAATGGAGAATCTGAGAAATTCATCAGCAAATAATTCCCTGCTATCATATTCATAGACATTAGCTAAAGATTGAGGTACCCCAAAATCGATAATTCCAAAACTACCATACATTGCTGAACTAATAGAATTTGAATCTTTTATCAATAATGGAACAGGATTAAAAAACCTATATGCGCTATATATAAAAAAACTTAAGATAACAATCAATATAACACAAATAGTTAGTATTGTTTTTTTGATTAATTGTGTTTTTCTCAACAAATTAAATCCTATTGCGAAGTCTCAATGTTTTTATTTCGATCTCTTAAAAAGTCAATAACAATCAATACTATCAGAATGATTACTATTGCCAATACCAGGTACCATATTGTATGTATAATTAATATTCCGAGTATAACAAAAGTAATCCATTTTGCTAAATTCTTAGTTTCCATTAAAGCTGTATCTTCAATTATAAGCGAAATAACACTGAAAATTATTAATGCCAATCCGGTAAACTGACGTATCCAGCTAAATGATATTTCTACAAATACCGCAATACCACCGCTTCTTTGAAAATTAGGTTGTTGCATAACTAAGATAAGTGATAGAACAAATATTATAAAAAAAGTTGCCATCGCTATAATTAAAAAACGAGCTAATTTACTATTTTGCATAGAAATGTCCTTTTATTTTATAAATAGTTTTGCCAATCTATTACAGTCCCGGAATCATAGCATCTGAATCCATTGAGTCATGGCTGGAGACATATGCGTCTATTTCAACTTCGTGAATACCCCAGTATTCCAGTGCGTTTTGAAGCTGAGTATTCATCATCGAGCCGGCTTTTTTTCTCATATACCACGCAAAAATAAAGAACGGCCAGAAAATTGGAATAATCGCAAACGGAATCATAAACCAGCCGAAACCTTTGAGCATGGCTTTTCCTGTTTTGAGTTGCTGAGCAGCGTCCCGTAGATAGATAAGTCGCCTGCGTCTCTGCTCGCTCTGGCTGTAATGCGAAATCGCTTCGTCGAATACCGCAAGCTGCTGTATATCCAAAGGATTCCGCTGATAACCATTATTACCATGAAAATGATGCATGTTATTCATCTATTTCGCTCCGTGTTAGTCTTTATCAGTTGAATCAGAAGAAATTTTTCCGGCATGGGAATTCTGTGACGTCATGCCTGAAGTACTGGGTGAATATCTTTCCCATACGCGGCCATTGCTTCTGTCGAATACATAAACATGGTTGTCTCTTGCGACTATTTGAAAGCGTTCCCCGGATAAAGCACTTGTAAACCATAACGCACCCATAGCTAAAGTTATGCAAACTGTAACCCAAAACCAATAATTAAGCTCTTGAAATCTATTTGCTTGTTCATCGTTTCTCCCTTTCAAATTATGTAAACAATTCACAATAGAGCCTGCAAAACAATTTTTGCAGTTATTCTACTGATATATACGCTTGAATCGCAAAAACTTCAAAAAAAAACTTTCCGACTCAAACTATAATAATAACACCAGAAAAAACAGTAGTTTTCACCGCCAATTAAAAAAGAGTTTTTAATTTTATAATAACCTCAATATTGAGTATAATAAGAATATATATTTAGAATTGATTTATCCTGCATCGAGACTTTTTAATATCTTTTTTGCTAAAGGTTCTTTTATTTCGGAATGTCTTGGTATCGCTTCAATAATTCCTGTTTTTGGATTTATCCAGAGAGAATGTGAGGCTCCCTCCCTTTTTAACAAACATCCGGCTATCCTGAGCCTTTTTTCTAATTCCCTTCTTTTCATTTTATAGCAATAGTTTCCTTTATTGCATCTTTTGGCAAGCCGCGTTGAATATCTTCAAGCCGGTCTTCTAAAATGAGTATTATTGCATTCTTCAGGCTTTCTTTTGCCTGTTCGATGGTTTCTCCCTGACCGTTTGCTCCCGGTATTTCAGGACATATAGCCCAATATCCCCCTTCTGGAGCAGTTTCGATGATCGCAGTAAATTCACCTTTCATAAATATCCTTTCTTGCTTGAGGTTATCAAAAAACAATCATAATGTCAAGAATATTTGCTTTTAGAACAGTTTTTACAATAGCAATTAGTGATGGATTTATTTCGAGGATTGTTTTTTCTTGTTTCTCAGGCGGTAAATCATAGCGAGTACCTGTGCTACTGCAACATATAAATCTTCGGGGATTTGTTTACCTGGTTCTACGGCAGCGTAGATTGTTCTTGTAAGCTCAGGTTTACTTATAATAGGTACGCCGTAAGCTCGCGCGACTTCCCTGATTTTTTCAGCCATGTGATCAGCGCCTTTTGCGACAAGGATCGGTGCTTCCATAGTTTTGGGATCGTAACGTATCGCAACAGCATAATGCGTTGGATTCACAAGAACAACTGTTGCTTTCGGAACATCCTGCAACATGCGTTTGAAAGCCGCCTGGAACTGTATCGAACGAATGCGGCGTTTAATATCAGGTGAGCCTTCGGTTTCTTTATGGTCATCCTTGACTTCCTGACGTGTCATCTTTAAATCCTGCATGAATTTCCATTTCTGGAACAGGCTTTCGGAAAGACTGATTATCAATAATGCTATTGCAATTCGTATCACAAGACCAAGAATTATTTTTGCAGTAATTGAAAGTATCTGGTCCGAATTCGCCCATCTAAGCGATGCAAATGTATCAAGCTTATCCTTGATATAAAACCAGACAATTACTGAAACAAAAATAAGCTTAAGAATTGAAACAAGGAGTTTAACAAAAGACTGCATATTGACCAGTTTAGAAAATCCTTCTATGGGATTGAGCTGGCTGAATTTCAATTCAACTGCTTTAGGTGAAAAATTAATACCGCTTATTACAGCTCCAGCGGCAATTGCTCCGACCATTAGAGCAGCTAAAATTGGGCTGATTAGAATTATTACGTCAAATATTCTTGTACTGAAAAATTGTACAAAAGTCTGCGTATTTGTAAAAACACTATTATCGCAACTAAAACCTAATTCCATTTGTTTTTTGAACCAGTCGCACAACGACGGGCCTGATAATGCTATCATGGCAATCAAAACAATCAACGTCGCGATTGAAGAAAGCTCCTGACTCTGAGGGACCTGCCCCTTGTCTTTTGCCTTCTTCAGCTTACGCGGCGTTGGCTGTTCAGTCTTTTCTGCTGCTGGTTGATCCGCCATAAAATGTTCCTAACATTTAATTAAATCGGTATTAATTTGTTCATGAGCTCTGCAAATTCCGATACAAAAGTGCTTAAAAACGGTATAAATACTGCCACCATAAACAAACCCAATCCGACACGTACAGGCAAGCTTATGAAAAGTATATTCATCTCAGGAACGATTCGAGCTAAAATCGCCAATACAACCATCAGAAGTAAAAACGCGGCAAGAATCGGAGCCGCTAATTTCAGACCTGCGATAAGCATTGCTGAGCCCGCATTGACTATTCCACCTGCAAGTATATCGATTGTTGGTATACTTCCGACTGGAAATGATTCATAACTTTTTGAAATTATCGAAATAAAAAGATGATGGCCGTTGGCACTAAGAAACAGGAGAATGAAAATCATTTCAAGCAGGCTGCTGAGAGATTGTGAACTCTCACCTGTCAATGGATCTAAAACCTCTGACATTCTAAAGCCTATTTGATCTTCCACCATTTCACCGCCAACTTTTACTGCTGAAAAAATAATCCTTGCAACAAGACCGAGAGCGAGCCCGTAAATTGCTTCATTTGAAATTAATAGACTTGCCTGAGAGAAAGACACCTGTGTTGAATTTAAACCGATTGTGACAACTGTCGAGAAAAATATGGATACTATAATTGCCATTGCAGCTTTTAATCTTATCGGAATTGTCACCCACCCGAATACTGGAAGGATTAAAAAGAATGCAGATAACCTTGTCAGTATCAATACAAAGCCAATCAGCTTTTCTATTGCCGGTTCCATATTAATTTAGTGCCCGATATTTTCAATATAGCTGAATATTTCTGTTGAAAATCCAAGTATTATCTGAAGCATCCAGCTTGCACACATAATAGAAACAGCTCCTACGGCCAGAAGTTTAGGCACAATAGTCAATGTCATATCACGAATCGAAGTGACTGCCTGCAGCAATGTCACAACAACGCCAACGACAAGGCATGTAACTAAAATCGGTGCAGACAATATTAAAGCCGTTTCGAGTGTATATCGTCCCAGATATATAATAAAACTACTATCCATAATATTTCTCCAAGATTCTGCTCTGGCAATCCATGAATTCAAAAAGATTCACTTTTTGCATTAAGCAGAAAAATCAGTTAAAACTAAGACTAATACTTTTCGCAAGTAATCCCCATCCATCTATGAGAATAAATAATATCAGTTTGAAAGGCAGCGAAATCATGGAAGGAGGCAGCATCATCATGCCTGCGCTTAGCAAAATTCCAGCTATAACCATATCTATCAATAAAAATGGAATAAACAGAAGGCAGCCAATCTCAAACGACGTCCTGAACTCGCTGATAATAAACGCTGGTGTTACTATGTGCATATTCAAATCCATAGCTCTTGCAGGTGCCTGTACCTTTGCCATTTTCACGAACAAAGCAAGGTCCGCTTCTCTGCACTGGCGCAGCATAAATTCCTTAATACAGGAAATTGCTATATTGGATGCTTCTGTAAATTCAATTTCTTCGGCCAGATATGGCTTAACGGAATACGTATTGATTTTAGAAAAAGTCGGCGACATCGTGTAAAGTGTAAGAAAAAACGCCAGACCAATTAACGCAATAGTAGGAGGTATTGTTTGTGTTGTTAGAGCGCGCCTTACAAAAGACAAAACAATGATAATTCTCGCGAATGAAGTCGTCATTATCAAAAGACTCGGCAAAATAGCTAAGCCGCCGAAAATAATAACGAGCTTTACTGGTGTTGACCAGTCTTTACCTTCGCCTTCGGACGCAATTGATTTATCTATAACATCTTTCAAATCCGAAATCGATGGGAGCGTATTGTTTGAGGTAGTATTAGATGAAGCACCAGAATCAAGCTGTAGTGATGGCGTTTGAATTCCAAGTGCACTTAAATCGAGTTGCTCCTGGCTATTTGTGTTTTGTGCATAACAAAGATTCATAGAAATGAATACTGCTATAACAAAGAAGATATTTTTACATATTTTATAAATCATGAACTTTTAATCCAACTCATCTTCCTGAAGTGGCATACTCGATGAAAATTCCGTAAGGTCTGCCAGTTTTCTTATGTTTTCATTTGTACTTCCAATCAAGAATCTGCGTTTGCCAATTTCAATAAGATGTACCGATTTGCGAGGTCCAAGATGCACGGTTTCTACGACTTTTATTTCCTTACCCTGTAGTTTCGCAATATTTGGAAAGAATTTTTTCGTCATAAAAACAGCCGCTGCGCCGAGAATAAGAACAAAAATTATCGAAAGCAATATTTTATAAAAAATATCCGTTCCACTTATTGCCGAATCACCCGTAAAACTTGTATCATTAGGGAAAAGAGTACCCGTTTGTTTTGCTTCATTGATTGAAACCTGATTTGAATCGTATGGCTGATTTTGAGTTGTTATATTATTTGAATTTGCTCCGGCGGAGTATAAAAAAAGCACAAAGAAACAAAACATAGCTATTGCTATAAACAAAAAATTCTTTTTAGTATATTTTGCGATATTCTGATTCACATTCAATCCGGATTTTATATTCATATCATATTTTTCAAAAATAAGTCTATAGAGTCAGCATCTGACTTTATTAAGAAGTGCAAATCATGTACCATAAATTGAAATGGGCTTTATAAGGCTAAAATAGGGTATACAGCAAAGAAATTAAGCATTTCTTTACTATTGCTGTCGAATATTTTTACAACTGCAATTCCTGACTCTTACCTAAGAATAGCTATCATGATGTGTGAGTTTTTGTAAATCGGGCTTTCTTTTGTAACCCAATCTCCACCTTCACCTGCTCCCCATGAATAAACTGGCCATTTTGACGGCGGCCCAAACACACTTGACTGGTTTTGTGTGTCGAACATCGAAGATATTAAAGCCCTAAGATATTTTGAGACGACTTCAGCACGCATCGCAGAAATTAACCATTTCATTCGTTGATTACTCTCTTCAGGGGCAAGACCAAGAACATAAAGCGTTATCTTCTCGCCCCTTGCGCTTTGCTGCAAATCATTACAGAATCCAGTTAAGAATTTCTTTGCCGAATCATCGAGATCCGCTTTGCCATCCTCAAAATGAACATTAGCAGGTTTAAAGTTCTTCGTCTTGGAAACAATTTCAGGGGGAACCGTTGCCGCAGTTTTTTTGACTCTTTCTAAAATCCTTCGTAGTTGCTCAGCTTTTGCATCTATTGTTCTTGCATCAGGCTCTTCGTCAGGAGCATCGATATTATATTTCATCTTATCGCTACCAAGCTCTGGCGAACGTTGTCTTCCCATCAACATACCAAGCCCCATATTTCTTATTGATTGCAGGAAGGCATCCCTGCCTTTATCATAAAATTCGGCATCCTGAGTCTCGGCAAGGGTTAAAAGCATAACAAAAAACGTAAGTAGAAGAGTAACCATATCGGAAAAAGTCACGATATAGCCTGGTACTTTCGGGCCGTCATCTTCACTTGTTTGACGCAAACGCCTCAATTATATATGCTCCTTTGCAATAATGAAATCTCTATATCCCTCTCAGAGTTTTTCTTTCCAGAATTGGAATCCTTAGAACCTTTATAAGATATTGTTCCGGAAATCGAAACACTTAAACGGTTTTTATCAATTTGCTTCTTCGATACCAGATAATCCATAACTGCCCAGGCACGCTGTAGACGGATAGGCTCAGTGTCCTCATCATAGACAGGACTCCTTTCACTGATTACTATCCGATTCGGCATTTCAGCAAGATACGAAGCTATATCGTTAAGTATATTGCGTCCTTTAGGGGAAAGCTTTATTCCATTTGCATAGAATATATCTTTAGAAGGCAAAAGTAAAACAATTCCATCATTCAAATCACTGGATAATTCTTCTTTGAGAAGACCTTCATCATTATTTTCGCTCTGTGTTGGTTTTTCGCTTCCGTCATCAACTTCATTTACATATCTTATAGGTGCAAGATAATTAAGTGAATCTCTGCTATCATGAAGAAGTGGAGATATTGAATCAAGTGCAGTCGAGAAAATAACCTGTAATTTACTAAATTCCTTATTGTCGAATGATGAGAAGCTAAGCAAAAGTACAAAAAAAGTCAACAAAAGTGTCATGCAATCGCTAAATGTCACCATCCAGTCAGGTGCACCCGGTTGCGCTTCTTCCTCTTGTTGTTTACCATTACGAGCCATTATACCGTAGCCTTTACTTCCCGCCTTCTGCCCTGGGAGACAAATATCTGCATTTTTTCCCGGATAACAGTAGGACTGTCACCCTCAGAAATCGCACAAACACCTTCTACAATCATTTCTTTGGCAGTAGCTTCGGCCTTGGAATAGATCCCGAGTTTACCCGCCAAAGGTATAAAAATCAAGTTTGCCGAAAATGCACCATAAAATGTAGTAAGCAAAGCAACTGCCATACCAGCACCAATTTGATCAGGTGAAGACATATTTTTAAGCATCTGTACCAAACCGATGAGCGTTCCAATCATACCGAATGCCGGAGCAGCAGCCCCCATAAACTCGAGAATTTTTTTGCCTGTGGCATGACGGTCACGGAGATAATCAATTTCAAGAGTGAGCAAATCCCTTATCGTCTCTGCATCCTGACCATCGACAAGCATCTGCATTCCTTTTACGAAAAACAAATCTTTTAATTTTGGAATCTCCTGCTCGAGAGCAAGAGCACCATCACGCCTGTTAATAGCCGCAAAGTTTACCATGTTCTGGATAATATCTGAAGCAGGTGGTATCTTTGTTAATATTGTTTTTTTGACAATCGAGAAAATACCAAGAAATTGAGGCAGGGAAAAATGTATCAATGTTGCACATAACATCCCGCCAATAGTTAAAGCCAGAGAAGGAATATGGATAAAGGCCTTGCCCATTCCGCCGGCTACACAAGAACCTACGACAACGAGAAAACCAACTACTACTCCTATGATTGTTGCAATATCCATAAACTAATTTACCTCAGATATTTGTTTCAACCTTCTGCTAAGATCAGCAGCAAGATTAGGCTTCGATGACGCCAGGTCGGCCAAAAGCTTGGCTTTTGTTCTGTCACCCATAAAATAAAGAATTTTTACTGCATCATCAAAGCTGTTTATCCCTGTATTTTCTTTTCCTGACTCAGGTTCTGTACACATATTACTAATTATTAAACTTGCACTGCTCGAATCCATTTTGTCATAGGTAGCGGCAATAGAAGCAAGATTATTAGTCTCATTTTTCTCTATTTCCAATCGGCTTTTAACCAGTTTATCCTGCTCACTTTTGATATTTGCAGTAATGGAAGCAAGCTCTATCTGCAAATTATTCATTTTCTCGATATCCTGCTTCAAGATGTCCTGAGTCAATTGCAGCCTTTGTTCTCGCACTTTAAGATTTTCGAGTTTCTTGTCATAATCCTGCATTTTATTGCGAAGTTCATGGATAAGATTGTTAAGCTGCTGTTCTGCCAGATACTTTGTTGACGGCTCATAGTTCAGAACCGGTTGCGAATCATTTTCCGCTACAACAGATTCCACTTCATCTGAAGTACCATGTTCAGCCTGTTGTTGTGCAATAGCTTTTTGTTTAGCCTTACCTGTAAACCACATAAAGGCAAAACTTCCGGAAAAACTAACTAATCCCAATGCTATTGTAAGTAATAAAAATTTCTTACTCACATCTATTCTCCTAATTATGATTTCTCACAAACAATATATTAGATTCTTCATCTATTTCTTTTTGCTCGAATTTTTCCTGTTCTTTTATATATACTTCCTTTGCCTGAGCCTGCAATTTTTCCATACCTTCTTTTGCTTGTCTTAATTTTACTACTTCATCAAGTTTTTGTTTTTGCTGCAATTCAAGCTCTTTTATATTTTTGACAAGCTTTTTAATTCTTTCATTGCTTGACACTGAATTCTTAAGAAATAATTCCTGCTCAGCTAATCGTTCCCGAGCACTCTTACCAGCTATATTTTTAATTATATTTTCCAGAATTTTCTTTTGTATAAGTAATTCTCCACGTGTTGCGGCAAGTTTTTCGGTCAGAGCAAATAATTCTACTCTTGCTTTCTGCTCCTGCATTATTCTTATTTCGAGAACACGTTGTAATCTCCATTCAAACTTTTTCATATTTCATAATTTCTTATTTAAGAGCCAAGTAACTGATCCCACGAATTAGTAATTGCATTTAGTCTTTGTATGGTTTCATCAAAATTGGTTTTTTCACGAATCGGTTGAATAAGAAATTCACGAATTTTATCAATCAAAGCAATTGCGCCATCAATTCTTCTGTTACTTCCAGATGAAAAGGCACCGATATTAATCAAGTCCTCCGCATCCAGGTAAGTAGCGTAAATTTCCCGGAGTTTTTGTGCGGCAAACTTATGCTCTTTACTTGCAACAGCAGACATTAATCGGCTCACACTCTGTAAAATATCTATAGCCGGATAATGTGCTCTTTCGGCCAGTTTTCTTGATAGAACTATGTGGCCGTCAAGTAAGCTTCTTGCACTATCGGCTACGGGATCGGACAAATCATCATTTTCAACAAGTACAGTAAGAATTCCGGTAATACTTCCAATTTCAGCACATCCCAATCGCTCAATTAGCCTTGGCATAAGAGCGAAAACGCTCGGACAGTAACCTTTGGACGCAGGTGGTTCACCGGCAGCAAGTCCTATTTCTCTTTGAGCCTGAGCAAAACGCGTAAGGGAATCCATCATAAAAAGAACATTTTTACCGATATCCCTGAAATACTCTGCTATCGTTACTGCTACAAACGCGGCTTTAACTCTCTGAATTGGAGGAGAATCCGATGCGGCTACTATAATAACACTTCGCTCTAATCCTTTGGGACCAAGATCCGATTCAAGAAATTCTCTTACTTCTCGGCCTCGCTCACCTATCAATGCAACAACATTTACATCGGCTTCGCTCGAATTTGCAATATCACCAAGCAGAACACTTTTTCCTACACCGCTTCCAGCAAAGATTCCTACCCTCTGTCCCCTGCCGCACGTTAATATTCCATCTATCGATCTTATTCCAAGAGCTAAGGGTTTTGTAATTTTTTCTCTGCTCAAAGCAGGCGGGCTGCTCGCATCCAACGCTTTCTTATCTGTTCCATCCAAGGGACCTTTATTATCAATCGGCTCACCGAGTCCGTTAAGTACTCTGCCAAGCACTTTTTCACTCAGCATAATATATCGCGGTGTCGTTAGTGCAGTAACCGTGTCACCCGGAGAGATACCTGATATATGCTCTAACGGTAAAAGAATAAGATAATCGTGATGGAATCCTACAACTTCCGCCAACGCACGTTTTCCGTCACGAATATTTATACAGCAAAGCTCACCAAGTCCGACTGATGGGCCGCTCGATTCAACTGTAAGACCCGATACTCTTACAATCGAACCACAACATTTGAGAGTATTCGTGCTATTGAGAGCGCCATGAAATTTCGCAAAGTCAATTATTGTATCGCTTTCATATTGCGTCTCACAAATTGTATCAGGTGTATTTAACATATTATAATTTTATTGTGTCTTTTTCAGAGCATTTTCTATTTGCTCAAGCTGATCGTTAATCAAAGAAATAATCGTTCCTTTGGTTGTTTTCAAAATACATTCGGCACATCCAACATTAGGATCAGCTATAAAAGTGACTCCCGGAGGTAGAACACTTGCATCTTTTTTCATAACATCCTGGAATTGTATATAATCTTCAGGATTCAAATGTACAACAATATCATGATTCGACGGAGAATTCTTAAGAGCTTCCTTTATTATGGATTCGATTTCATAATCTTTCGCTTCTATCTTTTGTGCTAATATTTTTCTCGCGATTTCTATCGAAAGTTTCGCAATTTCTTCCCCTCTCCGCGATACAATATTTCCATAGAATTTATTCACTTTCGCAATCGCCATCTTTAACGCATTGCATGCAGAGGAAAGCTCTTTTTCCTTCTCCTGTATAAATAAATTATTAACCTGTTCATCTTTTATAGTATCACTATTTACGGGCTCAATACTTTCATTTAAAATCGTTATCGATCCAATTGTATTATCAAGATTTATCGATATTTGGCCGGTCATTTCTTATTCTTCTATAAAAGCAAGTTCTCCACTTTCATTTTTTTCACGCAGCATATCAACTATCTCTTCCTTTGCGTTTGCTATATCTTCTTTCTTAATATTTGACATTAGAGAAGTCTCCTCTTCTAACGCTTCGTTTGCTCTTTCGGAAATATTTGATTTAATTTTTTTAGCTATTTTTTCCTCTGCTTTATTTAACGCCAAAGCCAGCTTTCGTGAATCGATTCCTCGCAATATTTCCTGTAATGACCTGTCTGTTATTAATGGAATGTCTTCCCATAGAATCATTAACTTTAAAACGTTTTCACCTGCTTCGGAATCTTTTTCTTTTATTGAATTAACCAATCCGTCACGAATATCTTTTCCGAGATTTCTTAAAATAACAGCAACTTTTCGTAACGGCTGCTCCGTTAGAACCTCCCCGGATACGCCTGCTTCGGCGGCCAAGGCCTCAAGTTTTTTACAAACCGATTCGGCTATTCTTACTCTTGCTTCCGGCGTAACCGATTCGCTTTTTGTCATCCTGCTTATTGCATTAAATCTTAGATTGTCTTCCAGCATACCAAGTACTTCCGAACTTTTTTTTGCAGGTAACACTGACAAAACAACAGCAACGGCTTGAGGATGTTCAGAATTCAGAACTGATGAAAGAACCTGTGAATTCGCGGATCGAATAGGAATAAAAGGATCGCGCTTATGTAAGAGTGAATCTATTTGCGTTTGAATGCTTTGAGCCTTAACTTCTCCTATTGCAGATTTGAGAAGTTCACCCAGGAAAACGTCTATTTGAAATCCTTTCTCAGTTGATTCGAGAGAACTGCAAAATTGCTGTGCTATTTCAAAGCTTTCATTGTTATTTTTCAAACCTGAAGCGTTAAGGTATGCCATCTCAACGGCAAGTTCCTGCATTGCTTGTGCATCGAGACCTTTAACAAGCTCAGAAGCTGTTACCGGGTCAAGGCTTAATAATAACATAGCTGCTTTTTGTTTACCTGATAATGACATTCACAAGTTCCTCTTTATGATTCCTGAATCCATTGATTAAATAACTGTCTGACTTTTTCCGGATTTCGTTCCAGTGCACTCGATATTTGCTGACGAATTATTACCGGAGAACTCTGTGTATTACTTGGAAGCAAACCTGCATTCGGTACTCCTTGAGGCAAGGTCTGAATAGCTTCAGCTTGTGCTTTTTTCTTCGCTCCTTTGAACATCTTAAGAACAAGTAAAGCACATATAGCCATAATTCCAAGTGAAGCCTGACGTGCAATCGCAATAAAATCGAGCCCTGCTTTGACTTCCTCTTCCATTACAGGCATTTCCTGAGGATGGATTTTAACATCAACAACTTTAAGGGAGTCTCGTCCCGAAAGATTGAGACCGAGCGCGTTTTCAATTAGTGTCTCAACATCAGTCAACTCCATAATTTTGGCAACTGATGCACCTGTATCTGTTTCGTTTACATCACTTGGTGATAAATCCACAACAACCGCTACTGATAACGATTTTACTTTGCCAGGTAAAATAGCCTCCTGCGTAACGGTTTTACCAACCTGGTACTGGGTTGTAATTTCTTCTGTTTTTGCAGGTGATGCAGGTTGACCATTAGCCGCAGAATTCGCGACAGGTTCGGATGTACTTTTAATTTCTTCCTTTGTTGCTACTCCCTTCGGCTCGTATATTTCAGTAACAGTAGTAATGCTGTTCGTATCAATTACTGCGTGAACTTTAACTTTCGCTCTTCCTGAACCAAGAACTGTAGTAAGAATTTCCTCGGCTTTGTCCTGAAGATTTTTCTCGACTCTTTCCTTGTAATCCTGAACAGTTCCGGAACCTGTAGCTATTGCATTACCCGATTCATTAGAGAGAAGACGTCCCTGGCTATCAATTACAGTAATATTTTCTGAATCAAGACCTTCTACACTTCCTGACACCAAATGTGTTATAGCAGCAATATTAACAGGACTCAACTTATATCCAGGTTTTACACGAAGAATCACCGAAGCGGTTTTTTTTGTCCCATCGGAAGTAAATACTGTTTGCTCTGAATTTACAATATGTACCCTTGCGTTAGCGACACCTTCTATAACTTGAATGCTTTTTGCAATTTCATCCTGTAAGGCTCTTTGCAAATTTACGTTTTGAACAAAGGGGCTTACGCCGATTTTGCTATTGTCAAATAATTTATAGCCACCCTGGTCACCTGAAGGAAGACCTTCCTGTGCCATATCGAGACGAAGCTGATATACATGCTCCTGGGGAACATAAATACTTGTCCCGCCGGCACGTAAATCATATGCAATGCCATTTTCTGAAATTTTATCCACTATTTTCGAGGCTTCTTCCGGAGCAAGATTATTATACAATAATCTAAAATCAGGTTTACTCGCCCAGTGTGTTAAAAGTGCGCCTGCAAAAATAAATGTAATAACTATCGCAATCAGCAAAGCCCTTTGCACCAAGCTGATTTTTTGCCATATAGCTGATATTTTTGTAATTATGTCCATCATTCTCTTTATTAATTATCCCAGAAAATTATTATCCTTCTACATAGGCATATTCATTGTTTGCTTGTAGGCTTCGATTAATTTATTTCTTACACCGACAAGAAGCTTAAAACTCAAGTCCGCTTCGGCAACTTCTGTAACAACAGAAGTTATATCATTATTTTTTCCTGCTAATAAATCCTTGATTGACACATCAGAAGCCTGCTGGCTTTCGTCAACATCAGATAAAAGGTCCCCGATAGATTTTACAGCATCGGAAAACTGCGATTTTTGTGATTCCGCTCCGGTTGTCTTTGATATATCCGGGCTGGCTTTTTGTATCTGGCTGTTTTCCAGGATACCTTTCATTGCGTTTTGCATGTTGCTTATATTTGGATTAATATTCATATTCTTATCCTTAGGTTTATCTTAATAATTCGAGTGAGGTTTCCACCATTTGCTGATATCTTTTAATTACGGCTGTATTGGCCTGATACATCCTCGTTGCAATTGAGAGATTCATCATTTCAACTGGTAAACTTACATTTGGCATGGAAACATAACCTTCTTCGTCCGCGGCCGGATTGCCCGGTTCGAGCATTTTCTCAAAATCGCTCATATCCGCAACAATCTCTTCCATTTCGACACCACTTAAACCTTCACGAGCCTTGAAAATCGCCTCGAGCCTTCGGTACGGCTCTCCATTTGCGGTGCCCGTAGTTCTGGCATTGGCAATATTATTAGAGATAATCTCCATCTGCCTGTTCTGTGCTTTCAGGCCGGAAATCGCAATATCCATTGAACCAATATTATTTTCGATAGCCATATATCATTTCCCTTTTTTAATATTCATTTACTATCTGATATCTATCGCAGATTCGATTTGCTGAAATTTTTTGTTTAGCAAACGAACATAGGCCTTATATCTCATGGAATTTTCAATCAACTGGCCAACCTCATTCTCCATGTTCACATCGTTTCCGTTTTCCTTTACGAGTGAATCTTTCGGACTGAAAAGTAACGGCTCAAGATCATCCATCTCAACTGAACCTTGCTCATCAAGTGATTTCGCAAGAATTTCTTCAAATTTAACGTCAAGCCTTCGATATCCAGGCGTCTCATGATTAGCAATATTATTTGCAATTGATTTTTGACGCAGATTTTCAGCTCGAATTCCGGCATCGAGGAAATCAAATATATTTTCTGTTCTTGACATTACATGCCTTTCAATATTTTAAAACAAACTTCAACATAAGAATTATAGCAATATTCATACCAGACAGATTAACAGGCGTTTTATACTTGCTTTTCCGCATTTTTCGCAAGAAAACAGGCATAGCCGGTTATTTGAAACAGAAATTTCTTCTGGAAACTGTCTGGTTTTTATACAACAGACGAGCCGCTTCCATATTAAATTTACTATTGTTCGACAAGATACGATAATCCATACATGGAAATTTATGAAAGCCGCCAATAAAGAATTCAACGTTTAAAACTGTATTGATATTCTTAAGTACTTATGGAACTATAATCGGTCAGTTTGAGATAAAAGCGGCTTTATATTCCAATTGAACTGAACTAACTACAAAGAAATAGAGTATCATAAGATACAAGGTTCTTTAAAAACCTGGTTGAGATTACATAAATGAGTATTAAATAAGAGAAATTCGTTACCCAGGCTTATTAATATCGTTTTATTTGAAATATAATAATGGTTCAATTCGCAGAAAATAGCCTGATTTCGAATTCTTTGGATAGGATAAAACAGAAGGAGTTGATTCCAATGTTAACCAAAACTGTTAATCATAATACAGAATGCAAAAGCAAAGACCACGACAAGCATCTTTGCTATCTGACTTCTCAGGGATTTCATATAAGTGACGCAGATGAGTTCAAAAGCTTAATAAACAAGCCGCAATTCAAGTGTAAGCATTGCGGCCGTCATGCCAATAGCAATGAAAATCTTTGTCTGCCTGAAATATTGGATATTGAATAGTAATCACTGTTAGTAATAATATGTTTGCTATAATAAATGTCTAAATATTTATGGCAAAAAAAGAACTAATTCAAAATCATTGAAAATTTCTCTTGAACATCTCGGATTTTCTTTGTAAATTATGCGGATTATTAACTTGGGCGGTTAGCTCAGTTGGCTAGAGCGCCTGCTTTACACGCAGGAAGTCACAGGTTCGAGTCCTGTACTGCCCATTATCCAAGTCCTTGAAATCAAAAGGTTTGCGAGGAATTATTCCTGCGTCGTTCAACCTTGTAAATGCTGTGCAGCACTTTATAATTTAATTTTGAGGTATTTATTATGTCAGGAAGTAGACCAGCATCAAATCCGATATAATTCCACAAGCGCACAAAACAGTATTATTACAGAACTCTCCATTTTACTATGTTCAATTATACGTGGCAGCTGCAAAACCTGTAAAATCATAGAAAGTTTTTCCAATATAGTAGGTACAATCTGGATTTGAGTATTTACCACAATATCTTATTAAAACATAATTAATTATAATAATAGTTTTGTGATATTGTTATATATTTGATAGTATTCTTTAGTAATAATCTAAATAGTTACAGTATTTTTTTATAAATTAATCAAATATTCGGAAATACGATATATGTTTTTTTAGATATTATGTCATCAGAAAACATTAATAACAAAACACAAAAAAAAACTCAACAAAAATTGTTTTATGTTGATAATGACCTGAAAACCTGCAAGAAAACGAAGGCATATTTCGTCAATGCAGGCTTCATAACATATTACTACACAAACCCTTACGACTGCTTGCAGAAATTAAACATAAAAGATTGCGATTTACTTATTACCGAGTATAATTTATCGGAAATGGATGGCATTGAACTCTTGAAAGAAGCGAAAATGCTGTTACCATGGCTGCCTATTATTATCACCAGCGAAGTCGGTAATATTCCGTTAGCCGTATCTGCAATTAAAGAAGGAGCTGTTGATTTTCACGAAAAGCCATTGATTAATGATATCTTCATCAATAAAATAAGATTTATTCTTGAAAAACATTATGAAAATTTTAGTTCAGTTCTAAATTCCTTAACTAAAATGGAAAAAAGGGTATTTGCCTTTATAATACAAGGCAAAGATAACAAGGAAATATCTGCTTCATTGAATCGTTCAAAGAGAACTATAGAAAACCACCGTGCACATCTTATGAAAAAGCTTGATTCCCACAATATAGCTGAACTTCTCAAAAATGCAACTCAAACTGGTTTAATCAATTTTTCGAAACAGCCCAAAACATCAGAATAATATAAATATGAATAAATATTTTCAATTATTTCCCCTGAAAATAGTCAAATAATAATGCCTTTTTAAACTAATTACGCCATTATATGTAAAAATGAGTATTTTCCACAATAGACATAAATTATTGTTTTTGTTAAACTACCCTGATTGGTTATCTGGGACGACAAGGGGCTTTGGGTGATGCCAATATTCACATAAGTGATGAAAAACATAGGAGTTGAATTTATAAATACTCCAGAATAATAATTTCACTTAATTAAAAGAATGAGGTTAGTGTATGAAAATTGGAAGGAGGAGTAACTGTGGAAATTATACAATTTAAACGTATAGCAGTAGTGAGCAGTATATTTCTATTCACTTCATTTTTAGTTACTTCAGGTTCTGCAATGCCTATTCGTGAATCGGTCGAAAATATTGCTGATAGATTGGTTTCAGAGCAGAGCAAGGATATTGTTAACATGGGAATCTGGCCTAACGAAGGTGATTTTACCGGCTCTATCGTTGCAGGCATGGTGGATGCTTATGAATTAACCTGTGATCCGACATATAAAGAATCGGCAGAACTTGGAGGTAATTATATCCTTTGGAGTTCTTTTGGCTCATTTTTCTATGGTGATGAAGCTTATGCTTTGACACGTTTAAGCGACATTTCCGATGATCCCAATAATAACTCATGGCGTGACGCCCTTATCGATTTTTTCTATTTTGTAGAAACTGAACCGGGAGGAACACAGGTATATATTGATAGCTTTATTGGTTCTGAACCCTCAGCGGCAGTATTTTATATGGCATGCAATGTTGTAGCCGCGTATTATGTTGATGCCAACGATAAAGAAATCTGGAGACAGGGATTAATCGATTGGCTTTCTATTATTGATGATAATACTTCATGGTATCCCGTAGTTGCTCTTGGTGCAACGACCTGGGCATTGGCAAAAACTACACCATTAAACGAAACTTTCATAGATCCCAATGCACAAGAAGTTCTTTTCTGGGACAAAATGATAGACCCTAACGGTTTTGGCGTTCCTTACTGGAAGGATAAAAAATTGATGGATCTTCCAAACCTTCTGTTAAGCCATCAGGTACCAGACGGGGAACCTTATGCGGGAAGCTTTTATTGGCGTTTTGAGTATAATGCTGATGATCCGAATAGTTATGCACATGATTTGACCGATCCGAACGGCTTTACCGAAGATACGATATTTCCAGTAATGGGACTTGCGGCAGCGGCTGAAGCAGCTCGGGTGGAACCCAATTACGCAGACCTGAATCTCATCGATCCCAATAGCTATGATCCCAATATTTGTGATTCCAATAGCTTCACTATGTGGCCTGCCCCTGTTTTTTGTACCAGTTGTTATGAGAGTATATCACACATATTCTCCTTGTCTTGAGGAAGGCGGAGCGTAGCGG
>JAFGPS010000087.1 GCA_016936075.1 Sedimentisphaerales bacterium
CCGCTACGCTCCGCCTTCCTCAAGACAAGGAGAATATGTGTGATATACTCTCATAACAACTGGTACAAAAAACAGGGGCAGGCCACAGTTCCTGGAAATATTTAATCGTTTCATGAAGGCCATCTTCAATATTAATCTTAGGTCTCCAATCCAACACTTTCTTCGCCAGAGAGGTATCAGGCTTTCTCCGAACCGGGTCTTCCTTAGGGACAGGGCCATACATTATACTGGATCGCGAATTTACAAGCTGTATTATTAGTTCAGCGATTTCCTTTATTGTCCTTTCGTCCGGACATCCAAGATTAACAGGCAAACTATAATCACTTTCCATCAATCCAACTAAACCTTCTATCAAATAACTAACAAAACAAAACGAGCGAGTTTGAAGACCAGTGCCGTATATGGTTATTGGTTTATTTCCCAAAGCCTGCGTAATAAAATTACTAACCACACGACCATCATCAACCTGCATTCTCGGGCCGTAGGTATTGAATATTCTCGCAATGCGAATATCAACATCATACTCTTTGCTATAGTTGACCAACAATGTTTCAGCAATTCTCTTGCCTTCGGCATAACAGCTTCTGGGCCCTACAGAATTGACATTTCCCCATGATTGCTCACGTTGCGAATGTTCAGCGGGCTCACCATATATCTCTGACGTCGAAGTATGCAGCAACCTCGCTTTATTCTTTACCGCCAGATCGAGTGCATTAATAGTTCCATGAATACAGGTCAGCAGCGTCTTCATTGGATTTCGTTGATAATGAATCGGTGAGGCCGGGCATGCCAGGTTATAAATATAATCCACCTCTACAGAGTAAGGCTCTGTCACATCATGCCTGTATATCTGAAAGTTATCCCTCCCGATAAGATGCCTGACATTGTTAATAGAACCTGTAATAAAACTGTCTAAAACAATAACTGAGTGACCTTCATCAACTAACTTTTCCGCTAAATGTGAACCTATGAAACCAGCTCCGCCTGTAATCAATATTTTCCTTTTCATAGTCTACCTTAAATAAAATCAAACGATTTCCATGTTAGCAGTTTCCATACCCGGCTAAGTTGGAACCTGAATAACTTCTTCATTATTACTGATATCAGTTTTGACCAGTTGACTTGCCTCGCCGGCATTGCTTCTTCTTTTCCTAAATCAGAAATAAGCCAGTAATACAAGTAAGAGTTTTCAATGCCATCAAAATTCTTGAACCAAGTTAGATTTCCATCCTTGAAATAAAACTTTTCATCATCCTTAACTATATAAGGAATACCTAACGTACCCACTGATGTTAAAAGTATTTCTCCAGCTTGTGGGACACTAAATTTATCTCTAATTTCATTGTATTTCTTATGACTGATGAAAAGCTCAGTTGAAACATCATTGCCGTTATGCTTTTCAATAATCTCTTTTCCGCGATAAAATGGGACACCTTCTGTTAGATATTCCTCAGCAAATATCCGTTTGCTTGAAGTGATTTCTGCCACTTTTCCCAGCGTTGTTTTTTTCCAGCAGTTCACTTTGTTGTTGCTCCGAATTGTTTTTGAGCTTGATACAAATATCCCAAAGGATGATCCCTTATAATATTTCTGTCTTCTCTTAAAGATTTATAAAGTGATACGATTAAACTGATGCCAGAACCGGTAATTCCGATTTTCCAATTACTTCCTCCTGTTGCTATCGTACCTATAACAATAGCTTGTAAAATGTCAAATGCTGATAAACCAAATGCAATATCACTTTCGGATAATTTACTTTGAATTTCTTGCTTTAAGGGTATAAAATCATACTTTACTATTTCTTCGATAAGTTTCTGTTTTTCCGATGTTTCCAAACCCTGTGATATTCCACGAGCAATATTTTTTATATGCTTTCTGTATTTAGCTAACTCGTTTCGATTTTTTTCTCGAAATTTTAGGATGTCATCAAGAGGAACATTGGGATTAATCGAAATAATTTGAAGCGATAGCTTTGCTAAATCCGCTTGATTCTTTTTTCTTTCTCCTGAATAGTCGATAAACCTGCTCAATACTGCATTTTGACAATTTAGTTGATCTGTTAAAGGTATAAGTCCATCTTTTTGAGTAATGAAAGAAGCCAGCCTTGAAATATATAATTCAAAGAGCTTTGCAGGAATCGCAACATTTGTTTGATCAATCGGCACAAGAGAAATTTTCCTTTTGAATAAGTGTTTATTTATTTCCTGTTGATGATACAGATTTATTTTGTCTATTGAAAGGGGTATAATTTCAATATCTATCGTTTTTTCATTCTGATTAGCTTGATTTATAATATCATCTATAATTACTGGATTTTCACTTATATCATCTAATAATTCTTGTCCTGCTTTTTCAATTAAATGACTAAATTCGTTTATATTGTATGGTTTTAGCAATCCAACAGAAATATATTCTTCTTCTATTGGGAGACAATTTCGATAAAATCTTTTTTCCTCAGTTGATGTGATAAATCGAATCTCGTCCCAATACAAAGCTAAAGTTTTCAATGATTTGATATTCTGAACATTAAAAGGGTGAGGATAGAATAAAGCTATTTCTTTTTCAGAATCCATAACCAATTTCCTCTAACTGTTTTTTAATTTCGCTATTAAGTTTCTCTTCTTCTTCAATCTGGTCTGCAAGCTCAGTAGTTAATTGTTTCATTTTTTCTTCAAATGGAATTCCATCATCTTCTTCCTCTTTTATTCCAACATATCGTCCAGGTGTTAAGACGTAGTTATGTTTTTTCACCTCTTCCAACAGAGCGGATTTTCAGAAACCTTTGATATCCTCATATTTTTTACCTTTGCTTCGCCAGTTATGATATGTATCTGCGATGTTTGTAATATCATCCCCTGAAAATTCTCTGTGCGTTCGGTCCCTCATATACCCGATTTTGCCTGCATCAATGAAAAGTATTTCGCCGATTCGTTTCCTGTCGCCGTTACCAATTCGCTTGCGTGAAATAAACCATATACAGGCCGGTATTCCGGTATTATAGAAAAGCTGTTTCGGCAGTCCTACAATACAATCTACAAGGTCATTTTCTATAAGAGCCTTTCTTATTTCACCTTCGTTATTAGTCTGGCTCGATAATGAGCCGTTGGCAAGTACGCAGGCCATTATTCCTTTGGGCGATAAATGATAAATCATGTGTTGCAGCCATGCGTAATTTGCATTACCGGCTGGTGGGATTCCATATTTCCAGCGCGGGTCTTTGCTCAATAGCTGGCCTGACCAGTCGCTATCGTTAAAAGGCGGATTAGCCAATATGAAATCGGCTTTCAAGTCTTTATGAGCATCGTTAAGGAATGAGCCTTCATTATTCCATTGTATCTGATCCGCGGCTATCTGCCTGATAGCAAGATTCATTCTTCATAGCCGCCATGTAGTCTGGTTCGATTCCTAACCGTAGATTGAGATATTGTCTTTATTGCCTTGATGCGATTCGATAAACTGCTCGCTCATTATGAACATTCCGCCTGAGCCGCAGCATGGGTCATATACGCGGCCTCTGTAAGGCTCTATCATTTCGACCATGAGCCGAACTATCGCCTTTGGCGTGTAGAACTGGCCGCCTTTTTTACCTTCTGCGTTGGCAAATTCACCGAGAAAGTATTCATAAACCCTGCCTAATATGTCCTTCGCTTTAGCCGCTTCGTCACCGAGAGCGATATTGCCTATAAGGTCGATAAGACCACCGAGAGCGGCTTTGTCGAGGTTTGGCCGGGCATAGACAGTTGGCAGAATACCTTTGAGGGCTTTGGGATTAGCTTTTTCGATAGCTAACATCGCGTCATCGACATCTTTTCCGATAGAGGGTAATTTTGATTTGCCGTGAAGATATGACCAGCGAGCGTAAGGGGGAACGAAAAAGACATTTTCAGCCTTGTATTCGTCCTGGTCTTCCGGGTCCGCACCTTTATATTGACCTTCGCCAGCGGAAAGCTTCGTATGCAGAGCCTCAAACGAATCGGATATGTATTTGAGAAATATCAAGCCAAGAACGATATGCTTATATTCGGCAGCGTCCATATTCTTCCGCAGCTTATCAGCCGCTTTGAACAACGTCTTTTCAAAACTCTCGCCATTACCTTTATTATTTTTCGCCATATCCGTAAACTCCTAAGACTCCATATTCGCTAAACAACCCGCGAAAACATAAAGATAGCACTCCAATTCAGGAAAATCAAGTAATTTCGTTACCAAAATATGCCATGGATATCAAAACACAATATTATAATATATAATGATTATAGAACCAAAATGTTGACGTATCGAGTACAGAAAATATTCTATAAACATAAATAAGTTTCTACGTTTCTGTTGACTATTAGGCTTTCAATTCCTAATGTACACAGAGTTTTTATTTGCCTGATATTTTCTTTTGATCTTTTACAGCAAAATAAAAAAGGCCCAGAAAAGAAATCCTGAGCCTTGTTTCAATGAATTTTATAAATTTTCACGCAACATTCTGATTAACTGAAATTAATGGCTCGATCTCAATATTAACAACATCATCTGAACAGGGGAAAACCTTAATATTATATAATTTCCCATCGATATTCCTTCTTATCACCAGATATTGACCACTTGAAGATATCTTAAGAGATTGAATATTCTCAATTTCATAGGCACCTGAATTGCCTTTTTTAAGATTGATATTCACAGGCTTTTTTATATCCGATATCTCTGCCGATTTCAAAAGAGATTCAATTACTTTTAAATTCCCATGCTCAATATTTTCAGAACCATCAGCAACAGCTAACAGATTTCCATTTGAATCAGTTATACATAATTTCTCATTATTATGTACGCTTGAAATATTATTGCTTACAAACTGAAACTTTCGGCGATTGCCATTCAAGTCTAACTCGTTATTATCTATGTTTCTGCTGGTATCATCATCGTCATTAGCTGCATCAACGCCAGCTACTATTGCAATAACTATGATAAGTAATACTACTGCCGCCAATGCTGCGACAGGATCATCTTCTTCAACTGTATAGGGAGTGCCATCTTCATGATATTTTGTTACCGATTTCTTATATCCTCCACATCCTGAAACATATAATGCAAATGCAGTCATTGCAATATTGTTAAAAAACTGTCTTCTTGAAATAGATTCTCGTTTCATAAAAGTTCTCCTTCATTAATTATAAACTTTAATCTTGATAAATAGATTTGTTTGAATATTCTTATTCCCATAATTTCTCAACCGCTTTAGTCATATCAGGGGCCATTACGTCTGCATATACCTGGGTTGTTTTTATACTGGCATGGCCGAGTTGTTTTTGAACAAGGCGTAGATTGTAATTGCTTGCTTTGTAGAGCATACATGCGTAAGTATGACGAAGGCAATGGATAGAATAATTTGGCGCCAAATCTGCTTTTGCTGCGACTTTTTTGAAAACGTTCTGCAATACTCTTGTTGACATATGACCTTTTGTGTTGCTCGATAAAATCAGAGGAGCGGAAGGTTCTATGGATTCGCCGATAGATTCCTTCCATGATAAATATTGCAAGCAATGTTTTTTGAATTGCTGACTTATCTGGACCAGTCTTGATTTGTTGCCTTTTCCATTTCTGACAAGGATAAAAAATGGTTTGTCTTCGAGAAATAAATCTGAATAGTTTAATTGTGCGATTTCCATTACACGCAGACCAGTTGACAAGGCAAGGTTGATAACGAAATAGTCGCGATAGGCGATTCTGTATCCTTTTAATAATGCCTTCTCTGCAGATAGTTTCGCCGTCCTTATTAGCATTACTGCATCTACCTTGGAAAGGCATTTTCCAGGATCCAACACCCAATTTATTTTCGTTTTCTTTTGCATATGCGAACTTCCCCCATGTCAAGGTTCGCATAACTGATGAAATGTGAAGCTTTGAATGGAACTGTTATATTTGTATCTTACTATCTATTAAAGACTTGTAGAGATTTATATAAAAAAGACTGATGCTTTATAAATGATTCTGTTTTTGAGGAATATATTTCGGAAATGAACGTAAAAAGGTGGATAGGAGAGAAAAAACGAAGAAAATGGTGTTTTTTGAGTGGCTTAATTAAAAGAAAAAAGCTTCATATTTCATCAGAAATATGAAGCTTTTAGTAATTATTTTACTACTTGTGTTTTGCTAAATCAAGCTCTTTTTTGGTTTATTTGGGTATATATTTTAGCCAAATGTATATTCTTTCCAAGGAATCCTAGAAGGGTGAATACTTGCCAAAAAATTTACGATATCTTTGCGGCCTCTATACTTTGGGATGCCTCTCGAATCTTGAGCCATAAGAACAACTGGCATCCCAGGAAACAAATGACTAAACGAATTAATTGCATCTGAACTTTTTATCTGAGAATCAATAATATGTTTTTTAACAACAACAATGGCAAAAGTTTGACCTTGCTCTTTAATCACTGCTCCTTGTACTTTCATGGATAATTCTCCTTATAAGTTGTGTTATTTTTGATCGAGAACTTCTGCCAGTTGACTAACAATTTCACTAATTGTTGAAAGTGAACTATTAAGTGCTTTTTTGTCAGCCAGAGTTGGGCTATAGTTTTGCACTTGATTCTTTGAAACCATATGCCAAATCGGAAGAATTACTTTATGCCCATCCATTTCTTTAGTCACAAGCCCATCTAATTCATATTGTGTCCAGTTCTTTGCAAAGAATGAACTTGATAGAACAACAATTCCGTATCGAGAATTTTTAAGACCATTATCAATACTTCTTCTCAAACTATCGCCAACTTTCAAAGTAAACTCATCGTACCAAACTTTATACCCAGCAGCTTGAAGAGCTTCGACTAGCGGTTTTACAAAGTCTTCTTTGTCTTCACTTGCATGAGAGATGAATACATCATACTTAACATTCCTCGGCTGAATTGGAGAAAACTGGCTTTTTATTGAATATTGTGATCGCAATTCTTGTGTTATCGCTTTTTGATGGCTTAATTGTTCCCGCTCTCTTTTTTTCTCAGCTTCATATATTTTTCTCCGTTCAATTTCTTGTTCCTTTGATAAGGCTTCCTGCGCCCTATGGAGCCTGCCATTTATATCTGCAATCTTTTTCGATAATTCAGCTTTCTTTTTTTGGATATCAGCTATTGTAAACATTGCTCTATTAATCTGCTGTTGCTTAGATCGCAACATGCTTACTGGAGATGTTACAGTGATGCTGCGCTCTATACGACTTATTTCGCCAGCCTTTGAAGCTTCCTTCTTCGATTCATCAGATAGCTTCTTTTGTAAATCGGCCAATACCTTCTGAAATCTAATTAGTTCGTTTTGGTGTGTAGATATACTCATCCAACTTTCCTTTGTAATATAACACGGATAAACAGGGAAACATGGCATAGCCATTCCATAGGATGATATTTACTGTAATAACCTCTGGACTCTAGCGATTTTATGGTCTCTATTATTAGAATTGAATTCCTCCTACAATATATACTTTTCGTTTAATCTCTTTACTCATTGAATCATAAAAAGTTTGGGTGTGTTGCCAAACACCTTTATCAAACATCTTCAAGTATTGTTCCTTCATCCTAATTGCTTCATCACCTACTGTATTCAATTGATATTTTTCAATATTATTACTATTCATAAAGCCACTTTTTATCAGAGCAAGACCTAAGCTGGATTTCTCAAACCATGTAGAAAATATCATCACTGAATAAACTTGCCGAAGAATACTAAAACGATTCCCACTATTAACTTCAACATTTATTTCAGGCAAAATAATGTCATTGAAAACTTCCACTACTTTTTTGTGAATTTCTAAAGGTAGAGTAGATTGTCTCCTTTGCCTTTTCTCCTTAAACTTATTCAGTGTTTTATATTCGGATTCACACAATACTTTAAGGTTAAGCTTTTCAATATCTACATGAAAGTATCCATCTTTTTTAGCGCTTTCCTTAAGACTTACCTTGCCCGGCACAATCCATACTCGCACACACGATTCAATATCTTTTGCTTCTAATCCTAATGTATCTATTCTACTCCAAAAAGTCTTACCTAAATCAGTATCAGGATGAAGAAGTTGAGCTGTATAATATTTCAATACTACATCTTGTGCTAATAAATCTCGGCCAAGTTCTGTATACCTAAGTGGTTCACTAAGGCCACCATATGCTTCATATGGTGAGAGAGACACGTGTAGTTGTTCCCCTTCAACTACTAAAAAAGTATTTAAATATCTCCCTAATCGAGCTTGTAACTCTATAACTTCATCTTCTGAAAGTTCTTCTTGGGACGCATCACAAACAACCTTGAAACCTGGGTGTATGGGATTACTATGAGAGATTACCATTCCTGTTACTAGAGGAGCCCATCCATCTTCAATTGATACACCACCAAATATCTCAGGCAAATATCTTGTAAAAGACTTAACTTCACAATCCACTATTTTTGACTCAATACGAATAAGAGCTCCTATATCTTCAGTAAGATTTTTTATCGATAGACCAAGATATTTTTCCAAAGCTCCATCTTTATATGATTCTTGAATTTTCAAAAATGCATTACAGGTACTTTGAAATTTTAAACTTACACTGCCTAAGGATTTCTCAATAAAAGTAAGCAGGTAATCGTTTGTTAATTTCAATAGTTGTTTTGTTACCATTTGAATACGATCATCGGAAAATTTCGAAAAATCACCATCAATCGTCAGTGTCCATTTTGGCAAATCAACATTAAAAGAAGAATTATGTTGTTTATTCTCCAAAACAGAATTGATACCATCAGCTACGACTTTAAATGCCTCATCACGATTCTTCCATGCTCTTGAAGTCACTGCTTTATTATCATTTGGTAATGCCTGTAATTTACCAAACGGAGCTTTTTGCCAATTAGAAGTCGGACGAAGAATTACAGGTATGACAATTGCTTCACCTCTTTCATGACGTTCCATTGCACGCATCATTTCAATATCATAACAATAATTAGACTTCGCAAATGCAGGACTAATCAATAACAGTATAATATCAGCTTCATTTAATTTCTCATCAATTTGATTTTCCCATTCATCCCCTGGTCGAATAATCCGGTCATGCCATGTTTCAATCTCACCTACACGTTTTAAAAAACTTAATTGCTCTTCCAACTGATCACGTAATTTCTGATCTCGGTGAGTATAGGAAAAAAATATCGAGATAGGTTTAGATGAAGTTTTGATATCAGATTTTATAAGCATTGTTATCTATTTTAGTCCTTGTTATATAAATAATTAATCACTGCTTCAGTCAGTTATACGTCTGGCTCTGTCAGAGTCAATTTAACATATTCTTAATTGTCCAAGGTGTGAAAATCAAAGTAAGTTCGCATCATTATCATATTTTACTTTTGGTATTAAAGATACGCAAGGACTATTTGCCTCACTTATAGTCCTTCAACACCTTATCCGGCTCCATTGGGATTGGTTTCAGGCCGGGGATGTTTTCGTAGTTCTGGAACTCAGATTCTGATTTCTCAAATGCGTCTCTGTGCTGTTTCGATATTCTCTCTAAATCGCTTAAAACTATGCCATCGGATGGTCTTACGATATTTGCTTTAAGGAATACGTACAGTTTCTTTTCGACGTCGCTTGTATCCACACCCCTGAACAAAAAGCCAATCAGCGGCAAATCTCCAAGTATAGGTATCTTCGAGCCGCCTTTGCTCTGATTAAGTTTAACTAAGCCGCCAAGTATAACTGTATTGTTATCAGGGACAAAAACTGTCGTAGTGACTTCACTCGTTGCTTTATCCGGCGGAGCGCCTTCGGCTGGTCTGGTTCCGAAATCTTCACGTGACATATATACTTCCAAACGCAAAAGATTACCTTCGCTTATATGAGGAACTATTTGCAATTGAAGTTTTGCTTCGATAATTTCGAAATCACTCGTTGTAATTGCTGATCCCTGATCCGGAATCTGAACTGTTTCCCTGGAATATGTAGTCTGATCAATTGTAGATATAATACCTTGTCGGCCGTCATCAACCATTATTTTCGGCTGGGCTAAAACACGGCCGTAATTCTTCCTTTGAATTGCAGTTAAAAGAGCCTGCACTTTATCATCGCTATAAAAAACCTTTGTCTGTCCGGTTGGATTACCATCGCTATCCAGCATGTTAAAACCGCTTTCAAGTATCGAGCCAGTTTGGCTGGTTTGTATTGGAGATAATACTGTATTACCAATTACATAATCCTTCGCGTTGGCAATTAGATTAAGATCATATTCAAAAGTATCATTACGTGTCACTTCGACAAGCGTTACATCGATAAGAACCTGCGGCCTTCTCTTATCAAGGCTTTTTATCAGGTCCGCTACCAGCTTATGATGTTTCTTGCTCGTATAAATAAGCAATGAAAACGTATTAGGGTCGGGAACTATACTCATGCGTATTTCAGTATTTTCAGGCTTTTGAATCTTATCCTCCGGATTTTCCGACCGCTCGTGAATCAGCCTTTCAAGCATATTAGCTACATGGTCAGGTGAAGAATTTTCAAGAGGATATATCTTGTATGATAATTCTTCTTCAGCTACTTTCTTATCAAGACGTTTTATTATACTTGCAATCCGACTATGCTGTTCAGGATTAGCTTTTATAAACAATTCGTTGGAAGATTCATTTATCACAACCTGCGGCGTTGTTACATCAAGACTCGAAGCACCTCCGGAAGAAGCCTTGTTAGGATCAGGAGAAGAGATTTTATCAGGCCCAAGCGAAGAAGCTGAACTTCCAGCACTGATAAGTTCAAGCTCAGCAAGTTTTTTACTTAACGTACCTGCATCTACATATTGAATTGTATATATCTCAAGACTGCGCAAATCTTCTGGAGCGATATCTATATAATTCAAATATTCCTGTATCCTTACATGCTGGCCAAAAGTTGCCTTGATTAATAACTGATTTGTAGCTTCGAGAATTATTACTATCGGGTCCTCAGTTAGAATGTTATCATTTGAATCCGTACTCGTTCCATTTTCATTACTGCCGGAAGCTTTTAATACTTCCATCTTTTGCAGTTTCTCCAAAGCCTGAGCAGCTTTAAGTTTCTTAATTGTATATTTCTTCGGTATACGCTGATCTACTGGAACTATATCGAGAACGTCAATCAATTCCTCGATAAGATTCAACTCCTCTTCGTAGCCAATCATTAAAATACGATTTGTTCTTTCATCGCTATCTAAAAAAACAGGAACTCTCGCACGAGATTCGACCGAAACATTTCCACCGCTCGGAGTATCACCTGTAGTTAATATTTTTACGGGTTGTGCCGCAGCAGGTTTTTCAGCAGGTGCTGAACTTGTTATCGTTATTCCCTGCAGCTCTTTGGCAAGTGTACGTATCTTTTCCGTAAGTGAGCTTGCGGTTATAAATTGAATACGCCTGAACCTGCATTCTCGTACCCGACCGGGACGGTCAATCATATTCACAAGCTCCTCTATCCTGCTCATACGAAAGGCGTAACACGTAACGAAAAGCATCTGAATATCTTCCATCGGCGTTACGGCTACTCCAAGCTTCATATTTTCCAAAAGCTTGCTTACGCTCGATGCATTTACATATTTAAGAGCAAATACCCTCGTAACTACAGTATCACCTACGGAAAGTTTTTCGCCATCATCACCTACAAGTTGCGGATCAGCTTCCAGAACCTTATCCGAAGGTATAATAGTTACCATATTATTATCCCTGCGTATCATCGCAAGGTTATTGAACTTCAAAACAGTTTCCAGAAGACTGTACATATCCTTCACTCGCATCTGCCCCTGAAGATTTCCGTGAAGTTTCAAAGTAACTGTAGGATTGCCGATTGTATCCGGATTATAAACATAATCCAAATCCAGATGCTCGCCCGCTAAATCGAGTAACTGAACCAGCTTCAAAGTTTCCGGTAAAACCATATCAAGCATATCGTTACCATTTTCAGGTTCTTCCGTTCTTGAACTATTTACATCATTAGGTTCTTGGTAAGTATCACTCGCAGGCTTGAAAACTATCTTTATAGTTTTAGGTACATCTGTTTCAGAAGAATTTATCGAGGCAGTATTGGATATTGATGTTGTTTCTTCTGCCGGTCCCATTTCGCTCATTGCATAAACACTGGTAGAGTTGGATACCGGCCGCTCTGGAATGTTCTCTGCTGTAGTATTGCTAATTGCAGTGTCCTGCACATAAGCAGAAGTACTTTCCGTTTCAAGTTCCTGATCCACAATAACAGATTTATCCGCTACCGAAACGACTGGTGGTTCAGTGGCTTGTTTGAGTTTTTCAGGATCGGATAGAAAGGCCAAAAGCTCGTCACTGTATTTAGCGGGAAGGATAGCAAAAATAGAATTACCAAAAATATCAATTATCGCCCGTGACTTATTCGATACCTGGGGCGGCTGAGAAAAAGTACCTATATTAATATCGCCAATAGCCGAAGCCAACTGAATATTCGATGGCAGGTTCCTCACATTGGAAGCGTTACCGAGATTAGCGATTACATATTCTTCATCGGAATCGAGCAGTTCAACTGCAATATTGGCTATATTGAGTAACTCCGGCGTACTTCTTACAATAACTGAGTTAGAATCATGAATCTGTGGAAAATCATTAAATCCAAGTTTAGCCAAATTAGCAATACACTCCTGCCCGGTAAGGTTCTTGAGTTCATATAGCCTCTGTTCCTGTATTGCAACCGCAGGCGTATCTTCAAGTTCCGGCGAAATAGTTTTACAGCCGGGAAGAATAAATATCAGACATAATAACAAGCTATAGTAAAAAAAAACAGAGTATATCAGTGTATATCTGTGGTTTAACATTTGTTTTGGATTATTCTGCATAATATAAATTCGTATCACTCTTTTTTAGGCACAAAGTCACAAAGTTGCAATTCATCCTTCGTAGTAGGCAACTACGGAGAACGGAAGGCACAAAGATTTTTATCTTTTCCTTTTTGCTAAGTTATCCTGACTCCTGTTTTCTGTATTCAGTATTCTTGATTATCAATCCCCAAATAATATACTCTTTCTATCTACCTGTCTTCGACCCTGAGTGCCCTGACCGAAGGGAGGCACACTTTCCTGCACTATACGGACAGGAGCATTAATCTCTACAGCCATCTCACTTACCTGACTGCCGTAACGATATATAATAGTTCCATGCTCAATCTTTTCAAGTACAAAATTACCGATAAAGTCACCAACTTTAGCCCAATGCTCACCTTTGCCCGGCTCGTTAATTAAAGCTACCGAATCTTCCGGCCGGTCACGATTATAACTCGTCGAAAGAAGCTTGAATCTCGCACTCGGCCTCGGTGCAAAAGTAACTGGCTGAGTTATTTTAGGTTGCAGTGGTTCTTCTTTTTTTACCACTTCCGGCGGTTTAGGAGGATCGATAATAAGAGTAAATTCACCCGCCTGACTGACAAGAGGAGATACTTTTTCCTGCTCGTTTTCTATAACAATATTCCCTGAATTCTGAAATATTTCAACTATAGAAGGGCTATCGTCCTGAATATCATTGTTATGCGCATACTCCAACCACTGGTTTGCACAGAGCATTAACATAAGCCCTGCACAAACCAATGATGTTATACTAAACATAATTAATAGTGTCTTTAGCACAAATTAAAACTCATACTTTATTTCATTTTCAAACTGTTACTTATTTCCTCTCGGTTTTCATTGTTCGGATCATTTAAGATTTGTAAAACTTTTAAAACATCAGGATTTAAAGTTGCTAATTTTTCAAGCTCTTTTAATAATTCTTTTTCCTCAATAGATCCAATATGTTCATCTGAATATAAAATATTCCATAAAAGTTCCTGTCGACGATTTCCTCGTTGTACAATATGATGAGGAAATTTCGCAGCTATTATTCTTGCCAATCTTACCATAATGAAATTTTACTGCATTTATAATTCCTTATCAATAATTAGTAAGGTGTCCCCAGATTACACCCAGATTACATATAGGTGGCTGTCACTACTTTATAAGTCTACTTTGTAACTTCGTTAGTCTTATATACTGAATAAACCGGTTCGCCATCAACAACAGAATATCGCAATATAAATCTCTGGTCTTTTATAGTAAGATTAAAAACCGCGTAATTTTCATTGCTGAATACAGAATCAATTGAAATTGATCTCCCAATAAACGAACCAACGATTTCTTTAGTAAAAATTTTTGATAGAGATATAACATTATTGGGATCATGTTCAATTATACGCATCGTTGGCGATTTTATATCTTCTGCAACTTTATCATTTTCTTGATATAGAGATATTTCGTTATTCGGATTTAACTCAAAAAAATATATATTAAATCCTATAAAGAATGCAAGAGAGAAATTATTATTATCAGTTGTTCCAAATGTAAAGTTACGGGGAGTTGAATCTGGAGAGTTCTCTGATTCAGGAAGTTCACATTGCCAGATATATCTTATTTCTTTAGAATCTGCATATGAAAACTCAACGTAATAGAGTAAATTTTTAATCGTTACTTTTTCGCCATTTATACCTGGGACTTTATGAATAATTGGGCATGAAAAAAGAGTCGCTTTCCATTTGTCCACTAATTCAAAAGTCGCATTTGTTTTAGGCTCTTGAATTGAAGTATTGCCTGATCGTATTTGAGAGTTTTGTTCTTCTGCGAATATTAAACTTGAACAATAAAATATAATGCAAAAGCTTATGTAAATATAACATTTATGGATTCTCATCTTTTTACCTTTCATTATTCAGTAAAAGTTGTCTCTGTTGTTTCAGGATCATTCTTTTTTACAAGTTCGTTTGGTACCCCCTCATAAAGTCCATATTTCCTTAAACCAGCAAGTGAATCATTTTCCCATGCTGGTTGATTATCATAGGGACCTTTACCATATGATGGATCATAATACTTACCTGAATACTTAACAATACAGTGGGCTTGAAATTTACTGGGTGGATCATCAATATCT
This sequence comes from Sedimentisphaerales bacterium, assembly GCA_016936075.1. Taxonomy (GTDB): domain Bacteria; phylum Planctomycetota; class Phycisphaerae; order Sedimentisphaerales; family Anaerobacaceae; genus JAFGPS01. The sequence goes on from JAFGPS010000087.1 coordinate 14,938, forward strand.
CCCTGACCTTCAACTCCAGTCGCATCTGATACATCAACACCTATCACATAAGCAAAATCGTCAGGAGATAATACTCCATCACCTGTAAATGTCCAGTTCTTTATCAGAAGCCATATATTAGTTGGATCACTTGATTCCTGTACTTCTACCATTGTAGCACCACCAATGCCTTGTACTTTGAGCATATCTATAAAAAAGTGTGACCATGCCTCACAATCTCCATATCCATTAACTAAAAGTTGTTGTGTATTGGTAGATGTATAAGGGCTCCCCCAATATGTAAGTTTTGTTCCATCAATGCGGCAAACATTACAGTCATTTATATCGTTCCATATTGCATTTACACAACCGGCCTGAGTTGTTTGCCCATCTGCACTTTTACAACTTAAATGTACTAAATCATGTAATAAAGTCGTATTAGGACCATCAAGAGTAATATACGTTTGGTTCTCACTTGTCCCTGCGTCCAGCCATGTACTGCCGCCATCTATTGAAAACTTCCAGTTGATTTCCATTGGATTATAAAAACACACAGTCTCTGGGAATGGATTTGTACATGTTACATCTGAAATAGTTATTTGATTAGATGAAACAGTTGCACTTGTATCCGGAAAGTTCATACCATCAGGACCTTCACCTTTGATCTTGACATTTGTTCCATTTGGGAGATTTACATACCATTTAGCTGTTGATACTTTCATTGTGGTATCTCGTTCAAAACTAATTGGATATTCTCTTTCAGGATTTCCATCAGGCTCATTATCTAACCAGTGAGGGGCACTATAAGAACCAGTCATATTATTTTTGTATACTGTATGCATATTAGAACTTGTACCAGTAAAAGAAACTTCCTTCAATTTTACATCAATAATATAAAATTCAACTGGTACTGAATAGTAGTAATAAGTATCTTCATCATCACTTTTCTCTACATATATTTGTATATAATATTTTCCTGGGTCTACTGCTTCATCATAAACTGAATCATATCCTGAATAACCAGGCCAGTAAAATCCTGGTTCGATAGTTACTGAAGTACTCATATAGGCATAATCCTCAGTAGTAGTGTATACTAGATTATAAGAACTATCATATATATCAAACGCTACTATATCAGGTTCCGATTCCCATCCAGAGTCTGGTCTTACATCATAGGTAAATGTACCACCTTCATCATATTTCATAACATTAACGGTAGTTCCTTCTATTCCTGTAATTTCACCATCAAATACAACAACATTAATATCATCATCAGAAGTTCCAGCTTCAGCTTCTACATTATAGACACCAGATTCACTGAAACCCCATAGAACTATCTGATCCTGGCTGCTTCCACCATAACAATATCCTGAAGGCTCAGCTAAATAAGAACAGCCTGGGCCGCTAATATTCCATGTTGGCTCATCTTTTGGAAAATATGCTCTAGTAAAAGGGTGGCCAGGGGGATTACTATTTGCACATAATTCTATTGGGTAATAACCGTTTAAAGGCCTATATTGAGTCCCTGCATCATAATACTCATCCCCATACCAATATGCTACATTGGCAACTTCGCTGATATAAGCTTTGGTATAATAGGTACTCTGCGCTGATGGGTCATCATCATCTGTCACTGTTAAAGAAACATCAAATACGCCTGCATATCTAAACAACTGAGACGGTTTTGGTACATATTGTTGGAAACTCCAAGACCATGCCGATATACCATTACCATGCCACTCCGGATCACCATTATCAGGATCATAAGACGATTCCCACCCATCAAATTCTGTTGTTTCACCTACAACGCCTACAACACCGAACAATTCACCATTGACAAAATCAGGTGATATAATTGCAACCGGCGGAGTTATACACGCATAAGACATATTGCAAGTATAACAGATCCCAACAAATATTAAAAATAAATACTTAATTATTCTATTCATCTTGAATCCCCTTTCCTATCAGATAACTCTGCATTAGCAGTTATCGTTGCATTAAATCTGTTAAGTCTATACTGAGCAACCATAGCGCTATTTGGGAAGTTCTTTATCATTTTTTTATAAGCATTTCTAATAAGAATATCTGCTTCTTGTGGTGATATTAAACCTTTCCTTCTAAGTTCCTCATATGTGTGAGCTATCATGTATTGACAATGTGAAGCCATTCTATAATCAGGCCAGCTATCTACGACCTTTTGAAAGTATTCAATTTTTTTGAAGTCATCTCCGAGATAGGAAGAAGCCTCACCAGCGAAATGATAAGCCTGAGGCGTAGAATCGGATGAAGGTAATTCAGTAATGATTTTTTCCCATATTGAACGAGCATTATTATAGTATTTCCCCTTTTCACTACTTAGATCAATTGGATTGAAGAAAGTCGGTCCGGTATCTGCGTTTTCTATTTCGATAGCTTTGTTCCAGTATTCTTCTCCAAAAAGGAAAATTGCATTATCTAAATCGCTCTTTTCACTATAATCTGCAATTAAAGTATCTATATTAGCTATGGCATCAGAGCTTTTATCATCAGCAAAATCGGCTTTTATCAGTCCTTTGCGAGCATCGAAGACGTATTCACTTTCAGGCCAATCATTTAGTACTTTGTTATGTAATTCTCTTGCCTTTTTGGTATCTCCCACTTCAGTATAGATATCAGCAATCTGGAATACTTCTTTGGCGAGAGTTTTCTCGTCCTCGAATACTTTCAAAAGCTTTGCGTAAGCTTTATCGGCTTTACCTTCATCTTTAGCTCGTACGTAATACCAGACAATAGCGGCCTGTGACCACATGGATTCTAATTGGTCTGTGCAATTGTCTGCATTATAGGCGTGTATTTTGAGAGCATTTTCAGGATCGTTTGCATCGTTAAGGAAGTAATTGCCTATATCGAAGTTCGTTCTGGCGAGATTGTCGTTTTCGGCGAACTTTTCCTGGATATCTGATATTACAGCATCAGCTTTTGTGATATCGTTCATATCTACATACGTACAGGCCATTTTCCTGTAAATATCTATAGGTTCGCCGTAGTCCGGCCATTTCTCCAACTGATGTTTGTATAGAGAAAGTGCTTTATCATATTTCTTCTCTTCCCTGTAAATATCACCTATCTGGAATACTTCTTTTGGAAGTGTCTCCTGCTTCTTAAATGCATCCAGAAGTTTTGTATATTCAGCATCAGCATTTGCTTCATCGCCTTGCCTGACGTAATACCAGACTAAAGCTGCCTGGGACCACATGGCTTCCATTAATTCAGGATGATTATCCGCATTGAATTTGTGTACTTTCAGAGCGTTTGCGGCATCGTTTGCATCGTTAAGGAAATAGTTTCCTATATCGAAATTTGCCCTGGCAAGATTATCATCTTTGGCACAATTGGTTTGTAATTGCTGGATGATTAAATCAGCGTTTTCCTTATCATCCATATCGATATACGTACAAGCCAATTTCCTGTATGTATCTGTCGGTTCGCCGTAGTTGGGCCAGTTTTCCAGTTGATATTTGTACAAGGAAATCGCTTTGTCATAATTTTTCTTCTCATCTCTGTAAATATCGCCTATCTGGAAAATTTCTTTCGGAAGTGTTTCCTGATTTGCATAGTTTGTCAGAAGTTTTGTGTATTCCGCTTCTGCTTTTTCGGTATCGTTATGTCTTACATAATACCATACAACAGCCGCCTGCGACCACATCGCTTCCATTACGTTCGGATAATTATCTGCGTTGTATTGATGTACCTTCAGAGCATTTTCCGTATCGTTTGCATTATTGAGGAAATAATTACCTATATTGAAATTAGCTCTTGGAAGTTTCTCATCTTTGGCAAGGTCAGTCTGCATCTGGCCGATGAGAGCATCCGCGGTTTCAATATCCTTCATATTGATATAGCAGTAAATCGCTTCTCTATACGGAACTGTAGCTTCATCGTAATCCAGACCGGAACCGCTCTTGTGCAGGTCAATTTCCGCTTCATAAAAATGAGCCGCTCTTGCGTATTCGTTTTTATCCCTGTAAACATCTGCAAGCTCGCGGACACCTTCCTGTACATCTGCATTATCTTTATCTGACAACGCTATCATACTATCTGCGGCTTTATCAGCGGCATCGTAATCTTTGTTAGTTATATTATATCTTACCTGAGACAATTTGCCGTAAACATGGTCAGAGTGATTTTCAAATGCAAATTCATATAACTGCTGACCTTTTTCTATTTTATTATTACCGACATAAGCGCGGGCTATCTGGTATATTCCTATCGCCTGGTCCGGCTGCTCCTTATATGTATCGAGCCACTTCTGGACTTCGGCATCGGCTATTTTTTCGCCGTCACGAAGGTACGAACGAATAATCTCGACATTACTCATCATGCCGAACTTAGTATCGGGGAAATGTTCGAGGTTATATTTATGAGCTTCGTTGGCTTTCGCTGTGTTCCAGATAGAATATTGATAGTCTTTACCTATTTCATAAATTGCTTCGTCAAGATTGGTATTCTCAGCGAATTCCGTCACCATTTGATTAAATGAAGAATCAGCGTTTTTCTGGTCATTCTTGTCAATTGCAAGATGAATAAGCTGCTTTTGAGCTTCGAGAGCTTTGTCTGAGCCGGGATTTTCAGCTTTTACCTGGTTATATAATTTCTCCGCATCGTCATACTTCTGTGCGGCTCTCAGGTCATTCGCCTGATCCAGAATATCTTTCGACTCCGGCTTGGTCGAACCTGCCAAAGCTATAGCTCCATATAGAGCCAGTGCAGTAACTAAGGTGAACATTGAAATTAGAAACGCTCGTTTCCTCATGATGAGACCTCCTGTAAAAATAGTCCATTTTACATTCTCCGCGGCTATTGCCACAGACTTTCCCTGTACGTCTTTAAATAACAGGTATGCCTCCCCACAGGCTAAAAATACAACCTGCATACTATAAGCGCAAATTATTCATTTACGAAAAATACGTCTTCGCTTTCGTGATGTCCGAGTGTCATATTAAGCTATGAATGTTAAATGTCAATAAAAAAAATGAAAATAATATTTTTTATCGACTATAGAATATATACAATGAATGAATAATAAAAAACATGCGGCCGAGGGCACGTGGTTGGACATCACGATAAAAACGCCCTCGGCCTATATAGACAGAAGAAATACCTTTGTGCATATATAAAGGCTAATCTCGACTGAATATTGTTGACTTAAAAATAAAAGAATTTTAGAAAAAGTGAAAAATACGTAGAACTACTTACATAGGATATTAACTAATTCTTTCACTTTTGAGCTAATACCTACAAAACATGCGGCCGAGGGTGACGAAGTGCTCGTCAATGCCCTCGGCCATTTTTAAGCGAAGACACCGCTTTACATATAAAGGCTATTCTCGACTACAAAATGTTGATAATAAAATAAAAACTTAATGAAAAATACGTAGAAATACGTATAGCCTTTTCTTGTAAATATATCTGTTTGAACATTATTGAAGAGCAAATCGGTTCAATTGTTTAATAACAACCTTTTCTCGAATTTCCATTAATTAAAATACATACGGCTCTAAGCCAAAATCGCGTCAGTGCCTTAGGCACTCTCAAACAAACAACGACGTTTAATAACAACCCTCCAGAAACTGCGATCCGAAAACAACAAGCAAATCTGCTGTAAAAAAGATTTCTTCATAGTAGGAACTGTTTTCAAAAATATTGTTTTCCGACGGTGAAATACCCTCAAATCAGTTATTTCCTCGACGGAATATCTTTGTCTCGAACTCAGTAATTAAATCGACGTTCATAATCTTTATGATTCATCCATTCAAGAATAATAGAAAGAACGCATACTTGCCCGTTAGTAACTGAATAAATAAGCCTCCAGCCTCTCGGCAAATCATATTTCCAGAGGTTATCGATACCATATTTTTCAATATAAACTTTTGGGATTAATTTCTTTTGAATCCTGATACCGCAAAAAGCGTTTTCCTCTAAATCTTCAAAAGCTCTGCAAATCCAATCGTATATTTTTTTATCTTCGGTTTTTGAATTTTTTAATTCCTGTAAAGCCTTTTCTATCCTGGTATCAGCAAACCTAATTTCTGATTTCATTTCCTCCAGCTAAGATGAGGTTTAGATAAATACTTTGCAGCTAATTCAGGATTCCATATCCATACTACCCACCCTTCCTTATCCTGTGCAATTTTCCCCGATTCCAGAAGATAATCAAAAATAACGCAATAGGTTTGATAAATCATTTTTTTAGGAAGATTCTGCCAGAAAGACTTTTTCTTATATTCGCCGGAATTCTCTTTTATAAATTTCTCGACCATTAAGATCGTATCCAATTGCGGATAATGCAGGATGTTCTTTCGTAATAATGTCTGTGGCATGGTTATATTAGTATGTATAACCTTATAAATCTTTCCCTTAATCCACCTTAACAACCTTCAAAGAAAGGAAAAACATGAAATTACTAACAAAGAAAATCACAAAACAACTACCGCCGTTATATTCTCAGGATGGTAAAAACGGTAAAACAATCGCATATGTAAAATTCTTCACGCCAGACTCAAACTGGAGTTTCTATGGCTGTGAGTATGATGGTGAAGATATCTTTTTCGGTCTTGTAGACGGCCATGAAAAAGAGCTTGGTTATTTCAGTTTGAATGAACTCAAAACTATCAGGGGATCTTTAGGCCTTCCGGTTGAACGTGACTTCGGGTTCAAGCCTAAAACACTTGAAGAAATCGCACCCGAACTGTTTAAGGAGAATAAATCATGACTAAAAAGAATTATATTATTAAACCTCCACTACAGGATAAAGGTAAAGAGCCTTTATTCAGAGTTATATATTCAATTGATATTGGAGCATCTAATGAATTTAAGGCCGCTGAAAAAGTATGGGATATAATGCAGGATACGAGTTCCTGCCCTCCTGTTCTTGTCGTTATCGATTCCAAGGGCAAACAGACTGAACTTGATTTATCTCATGTCCTTGAATTTAACAAAATTACAGTTCTCAAATGAGATTGAATCTATAAATACACTTATTAAATACCTCAACAAATAATAATTCTTATTCAGAAAGGAACTTTTATGAACAATTACAATAGTACCGGTGCGCGCAGTCCGCCTGATAATTATCGAAATATCCAAACAATAAAAACTGAAAATATTAACAACGAAACGAAAGGAAAAACAATGAGGATACTCTACATTAATAATGATGGCTCAGGTTATGCTGATTACATTAACATCGCGGAAAATACAACGATAAACCAGTTCTTCGCGATTAAGATGGAAGGTCAGCAAGAAGATGATTTTCTTATCAGAGTCAACCGACAACCTGTAGCGCGTGATTATATTCTTCGCGATGGTGATCGAGTTTCTATTACACCCAGAAAGATTGATGGCGCGTTGTACTGATTTAATTTTAAAAACATTTGAATTACTATTAACCGCAAAACCTCTGCCTGTTATATATCACAGGTGGAGGTTTTTCTTTTTATGAGGATGTTTTATGAAAAATAACAGACATAAAATCAAACTGAGTAATATGCTTCTTGAAGCTGTTGTTAATCTCGAACTGGTAAGACTTCTCAATATTTGTGATAATATGAAAAAGCATATTA
>JAFGPS010000088.1 GCA_016936075.1 Sedimentisphaerales bacterium
GCCGGATAGTTCATGGGCATAGGCATTTTCAAAACCTTCGAGTCCAACTTTTGAGAGCAGTTTTATCGCTTCCAGTTTCCTTGCCTGCTTTGAGATTCCTCTCATTTCCATGGCAAATGCAACGTTCCTTTGAGTAGTTCGCCATGGAAATAACGTATAGTGCTGAAAAACATAAGCAATATTTTTTCCAAATTGTAAATTGTCATTTAAAATCAAATGTCCTTCATCCGGCGTATCGAGACCCGCGATAAGATTAAGCAGGGTTGTTTTGCCGCAACCTGTTGCACCGAGTACAGTTATAAATTCGCCGCTATTGACAGTTAAATTAATATCTTGCAGCGCGGAAACAGTTGAGCCGCTATCGGAATGAAATATTTTGCAAAGTTTGTTCATTTCAATCGCTTTGGTCTTGTGTGATTCGTTTTGTTTTTCTGTGTTCTGTGTCACTGTGCTATATTTCCTTTTCCTTCCAACTGATAAAACGATACATCATACGATGCATTAAAAAAGCAAGCAGGGCACCAACGGCACCGATAATCAACATTGCTGCTATTACGATATCCATTGCGGAATTATCCGCGGCGTACATCAGGAGATAGCCTATCCCACTATCACTTCCGGTCATCATTTCAGCGGCGATAATTACAAACCAGCACAGGCCGAGTCCCTGTCTTAATCCAGTTAATATCATTGGCATTGCGGCAGGAAGATACACGTGATAAAAAGTCTGGCTGGGTGACGCTCCGAGTGTTTTTGCAAGTAGAATATAGTTGCGTCTTACAGTTGCAACACCATCGAGCGTATTGGTCAATACGGGAAAAAAGCCGCCGACAAAAATTACGAAAATCATTCCTAATTGTACCTCGTCGAGTACAGTATGACTGTAACTGACACCAAATAACTGAGGCAGGGTTTTCAGTTTGAATATAACAATGGCAAAAGGGAGCCATGCGATTGGACATAAAGGTCGTAATATCTCAATTACAGGTTCCAGTACATCACGGATAAAAGAAACAGAACCCATCACTATACCAAGTGTTACACCGACTATCGATGCGAAAAAGAAACCCAGTAATACTCTTAGTAAGCTGATTAAAGTATTGCTTAAGAGCGAACCTGATGCGTAATGTCCCTTTAACGGGTGCGCAAGTTGTGACAAAACCTTTATAACCGATGGGAAAATCCACGGCTGGTCATAATATTGTGCCGCTAACTGCCATATTAATAAGAGTACGAAAATCCCGGCAACCTTACGGATATTTTTCGACCAGTCGAAAGTTCTATTGATTTTCATTTCTTCTTTTTTCAAGTTTCTCTTTTGCCTTTTCCAAAAGTGAAAAATCATAAGCTGCAGAATCAATATTATCAGGTTCGAGTTCTTTAAGAGTGCCTTTGAATATTTCCAGGTCACTCATAACCTTTGCCCACTGTGTCATTGTTTGATACCACTGCTGTGAAGTTTCCATCGAATAGCCGCTCGTGGGTATGCTGATTTTTTCTACCGTTTCGCTTGTTCCTATCCAGTGCACAGCGGAAGCGACTGCTTTATCAATATCATGGTTTATGGTTTCTGTAGCCTGTAATAGTAATACTAATAAATCAATGATTGCTTCTGATTTTTCTGGTGAAATTTTCGAGTTTGCCGCTATACAGCAGCATGGATGATTTCTAAATGTTCCGGGAGGAAGCTCTTCGAGATCGCAAACAATTCTACCGATATTTTTTTCAGCCGCTATTGACGGGAAGGGATTATTTCCGACATAACCATCAACAAGGTCACCGGAAAGCGCCACGTTTAACTTGCCGCCTCCCTGCACATTTACCATTTGTACCTGCAAGCCCTCAACGGATAAGTCACCACCGAAGACAATTCCTTCATGCCTGAGTGAATCTTCGAATATTACTTTGGCGACAGCATCAGGACTTTTATAACCAATGCGAATAGGATTATCAGAAGTTTTTACGATTTCCACAAATTCGTCCCATGTTTTAGCCTGAAAATCGGGTTTGACAACAAACATGTCACCTTTGTAATGCAGGGGTGAAATTAATTTTACCGGTGCTCCGCTATCAACTGAAGCAAGTACAGGTGCGACTCCGCCCAAACCTACTTCAATTACATTTTGAGCCAGGGCAGTTGGCATTTTAGAACCGCCACCGACCTTGACAATTTGAAGATCAGCAACTTTGCGTTCCTTGTCATACATCTCATAAAATTTAAATTCCTCGACGGTTTTAATTTTTATTCCGCTTTCTTTGGAAAACTGCTCTGCGTTATCAAGGGCAACAAATAATGCAGTATGATGATCATGCCCCACATGACCAACTATGATTGTAACCGGGGCAGAAGAATTTTCTGTTTCAGTTCCTTTCTGTTTGCAACCAAAGAAAAAAAATAACAATAAAATAACAGCAGGAAGCATGTATTTTATTTTTCTCATTTCCAAATCCTTTCGTGCATTTAATTTTTGCTATGAATTTAATTGGCTACCATTTATGAAAAAGCTTAAAGACAACGCCGACCCTGTCCCTGTCCGTGAATGTGGAATCTATATTTATAGGAGCCGCCGCTTTAAACGTCCAGCCTTTTGCAAATGCCCAGACGAAACCTGGTACTATGTCGTGTGAATGTCCCAGCTCTTCTTTATCAGTATAATTATATTCGATAGCAGGCCATAAAGAAGTAGTGGGTTTAAAAAGAATTGCGCCATTAATTTCTCCGACCTCACTGTCGTTATCCTCGCTCCATGTATATCCCGGATTGAAATGCAGAGACAAGTTTTTCCATGCCTTTGATATTTCCGTTGTTATTTTATACGCCCCGTCTTCGGTTCCTAATTTCTTATCTGCGTCTCCGTTTGGGAAATAGTACCATAAATCAACCGATACACCTGGGAAATTATTTGTTTCCTTTATGCAATTCCATTTTTCGAAAATATATATATTTGCAAGTCCGTCATTGTCATTTTTTGTACTTGTATCGAAATCATTAGACCAGTAAGGGACTCCGAGAGTGATATGATGGTTTTTGGCCCAGCCATACTTTATACATAACGTAGAGATTGTTCGTTTTTTATCCTGACCTGAAGTTCTCCTGTGATAATCTCCATCGGAGCCTTTGACAAAATCCCAGTCAAAAGACTGGTATTTCAAAGCTACTGATAGATGGTTTTTACCTACAGTTTTTGCTGTCCTTGTTTTTGTGAAAAAGCTCATTGGGTATTGGCCCACCCAGGAAAATGTTTCTTCCTTTTCTTTATCAGTATTTGCCGCATTAACAGGATTGCTGCCAGAATATAAAATAAAAATTAGTGTTGATATAATGCAAAACGATAATTTATTTTTCATTTTGTCTCCCTTTAATATTCATTAATTTTACTTCTTATTTCACGTACATTCAAAAAAAGTATTTAAGCCATTTCATAACTCCTTTCTTTATTAAAAAAATTCCAATAAAAAAGCGGGTAAGAGACATAATCTCAATACCCGCCGATGTTCGTGGCTGAATGTAATATTTTCAAATCAAGTTCCAGTTTTCCTCCATCTCTACTTCAAACGGCGCAATGTCCATTGTAATAAGCACCTGGTACTTGCCTTTGAAATCATTAGGTACTCGCCACGAGTACCGGCATACGCCGCCTCAACCATATGCAAAATTGCCTGAAGCAATAATATTTCCATTTTCATCCATAATTTTTACCTTTGGATTTGTTTTTGTTCTTGGTATTTGATATTGCTCTCCCGCCTGGCCAACGACCGAAAAACCCATTCTAACTGTACCTTTGTAATTACTAATAGTTGGTTTAATAATAAGCGGCGGACCTACTTTCAAACTCAATGTTTCATTGTTTTTAATTTTAATTCTGGATAAATCTCCCCAGGGGCCGTAACTGACAAGCTGAAGTGAATTGCTATCCTGAGTTTTTGAAATAGTTAAAGACATGGGTTTGGTTACTCTGGTATTAATTAGTACCGGCTCGTTTTCTGAAATTTCAAAATCTTGAGTAAAAAGGCTTCCATGAAGCATTAATTTAGCTGATGCGCCACCTGAATCAATCTCGATGTAACCATGTACAAGCGAATTAGTGAATGAATATATAAGAAATAAGCCAAGACAGGCTACTATGATTGCAAGAGAAATTAAAATATCTTTTTTTTTCATACCAATCAAATCTTCTCAAAAAATACAATTTTTCTTTATTTTATATGCTGACCAAGCTGAATTCTATCTAAAAAGCATTATTTCTTCATAATAAGACGTATTTAGAACCATTTCGTTACATTTTTTTTGATTTTTTTGTTCAATAACATTAAAATTTCCTAAAATTCCTTGTTTATTTAATAGTTTTGCGAGGTCACTTATGACAAAAGACAATAAGTTCGCAGAAAACATCCTGCAAAAACTCCCATCAGTCGATACTCTCCTCAAAGAGCCTCAGTTTGATAATCTGATAGTTCAGGCAGGTAGAGAAGTAGTTGTCGGTTCTATTCGAGATGCAATTGACCAAATCAGGCAAGGTTTGCTCTCCGGTACAAATATGCAAATAAATGAAGATGAAATTTATCAAGTCATCATTAATGCTGCAATAATAAATATAAAAACAAAAATGGTTCCCTATTTTCACAAGGTCGTCAATGCAACTGGTATAATATTGCATACCGGTTTGGGCAGAGCGGTGCTTCCTGCTCGTGCAATCAAGCAAATTCAGGAAGAATTATCCGGCTATTCACTTCTCCAGCTTGGTATAGAAACGGGGAAACGCTCCAGAAGAGATGAATGTATCGAAGAACTTTTCAGGCAATTGACCGGTGCAGAAGCCGCAACGGTAGTTAATAATAACTCTGCTGCGACGAGCATCGTTTTAAATACAGTCGCAAAAGATAAAGAAGTCATAGTTTCCCGCGGCCAACTTGTTGAAATTGGCGGTTCGTTCCGGCTGCCAGATGTAATGTCATTCAGTGGGGCAAAACTCGTTGAAGTAGGAACAACCAACAAAACACACGCCAAAGACTATATTAATGCAATTACGGAAAACACCGCGGCTATTTTGCGGGTACATCCGAGCAATTATAAAATTCAGGGTTTTTCTTCTGAAGTGCCGCTCGATGAGCTTGTGGAAATAGCTCACTCGAATAATCTGGTTATGATAGATGATGTAGGAGCCGGAGCTTTGATTGATTTTTCTCAGTTCGGTTTCGAGTACGAACCAACCTTAGCTGACTCGATTCGAACTGGAGCGGATATTGTCACTTCAAGTGCGGATAAGCTTATCGGCGCTTCGCAGGGCGGAATTATTCTTGGTAAAGCTGATCTTATAGAAGCTATAAGAAAGAATCAATTTGCAAGAATTGTACGAGTTGGAAAGCTCACATTAGCGGCTCTTGAGGCAACGTTGAAACTGTTTCTCGATAAAGAAATCGCTCTTAAGGAAGTTCCGACTTTGCAAATGCTTATGCGGGATTCGTCAGAAATTTCGAGACAGGCCAATGATTTAGCTGAAAAGTTGAAAGCTGTAAACAGTGAATTAGAAGTCACGACAACAAATGGTTTTTCACAAATGGGAAGCGGCTCTCTACCGACTCAGAATCTTGCGACAACTCTTGTAACATTAAAATTTTCAAAAATGTCATCTGATGATATAGCGAAGAAGTTAAGGAAATACTGCACCCCGGTTTTTGCTCGCATACAAAATGACCAGGTCCTTTTTGATCCGCGTACACTTCTTGATAGTGACAAGGAAATCATAATAAAAGCCATAACAGAAATTTTCGGTAAGGAGTTATGAGTTCTACTGAATCAGTTCGAAAAAATATAACACTCGGTACGGCAGGGCACATAGACCACGGGAAAACAGCCTTGGTCAAGTGCCTGACGGGATGTGATACGGATTTCCTCAAAGAAGAGAAAGAGCGGGGAATGTCCATCGACCTTGGATTTGCACCATGTACAATTTCTGGTCTTGAGGTCGGAATTGTCGATGTCCCCGGCCATGAAAATTTTATAAAAACGATGGTCGCCGGTGCAAGCGGTATTGATGGCGTAATGTTTATTATAGCCGCTGATGACGGTGTAATGCCGCAAACCCGCGAACATCTCGATATTATTACACTTCTTGGTGTAAAATATGGAATTGTCGCACTAACGAAAGCTGATTGTGTTAGTCCCGAACGTTTGGAAATTGTAACTACAGAAATCAGGAACTTTCTTGCAGGTACTTTTCTGGAAAATGCTCCAATCCTACCTGTATCAAGTATTACCGGTCAGGGTTTTGGTTCTTTTTATGATGCATTACTGGAACTTGTCGATTCTATCGAGCCAAAACAAAATAATGGTATATTCAGACTGCCTGTCGAGCGTGTGTTTTCAGTAAAAGGTTACGGCACGGTAATTTCAGGTATTCCTGTATCAGGTTTGATAAAAGTTGGTGACGAAGTTATGTTATATCCGCACAATTCAAAAGGGCGTATCAAAGCGATACAGGTTTATAAAGATCAAAGTGAAATAGCTATGGTGGGGCAGTGCGCTGCATTGAATGTCGCACAATGGGACTATAAAACAATCAAAAGAGGGTGTTGTGTTACACTTGGTGAATATTATAAGCCGGAGCAATGGTTCTTATGTAAATTGAGAATTCTTGACAATATTGAACGTCCGGTGAAGAACGGAATCAAGGTAAAATTTCATACAGGTACTTCTGAAGTTATTTCCACTTTATACTTATTGGAAAGTAATAATATTTCGGCGGGGCAGGAGTGTTTCGCACAGATAAGATTGAATGAGGATGAGAAAATAGTCGCAGGTCACAGGGACAGATTTATTTTGCGAAGTTTGTCACCTGTTCAGACATTAGGCGGCGGAATTATTATCGAAGCAGTTTCACACAAATACAAAAGAAATCACTCTGATGTTATCGAAGATATTCAGGAACGACAAAAAGCAGTAATGAACAATAGGGCTTTTGTTGAATATGCGATAAAAAATTCGATTGCTCATGCCGCTGACAAAACAGAATTATCCGTTCGCACAAAAATTTTACCGGCTGAAATGGATGGTATTCTTGGTGGTTTAGTAAAAGAAGGTAAAGTGTCGAGTCTGGATTCAAAACTTTTTGTTCATAAAGACACTTTATTGGAAATTCAGAAAAAGCTGGTAAGCATTATAGCTGATTTTCATAACACAAATCCTGAAAGTCCCGGCATAGCTTTAGAGCAAATGCACGAAATTTCAGGTCTGAAAAAAGACGTATTTGATGGAATTCTCAAACTTCTTATATTTGGCGGCAAGCTTGTTGAGCGAAAAAATCGCATTGCTTTGTCTGAGCATGTGGAGAAATTCAGTGATTCAGAGCAAAAACTGATACAAAATGTGGAATCATTATATAAAAATCAACTTTTTAATCCGCCTGATATTCAGGAAGTTATGAAAAATACAAAAGTATCTTTACAGGATATACGCAAAATCCTTAAGATTCTTTCCGAGCAGCAAAAACTCGTAAGAGTTGAAAATGATATGTTTTTTCATAATCAGGCGATAGAACAGGCACGAGAAACTTTAATTTCGTATATAAATCAAAATGGCGGCCTCGAAAGTGTCAAATTTAAGTATTTACTCAATACAACAAGAAAATATGCAATACCGCTTCTGGATTATTTTGATAAGATAGGACTGACAAGACGAACAGGTTATACAAGAACCTTGCGAAATCCAAAAGTTCAATAATATAAATAGCTATTATTATATTTCTTCTGGTAAAAAATCGACCTGATTGTTAAAATTTCACTAAAAATTGGTGATAGTATGAGTGAGAAGAAGTTATTAGCCGTGGGACCAGCGGCGAAAGAAGCTGGTATCTCAAGGCAGACTTTACAATATTATTTGATGGTAGGTCTTCTTGAGCCGTCTGAAACAACCGAGACGGGACGGAGATTGTTCGACCATAAAACTATAGAACGAATAAAACTGATAAAAAAACTCAACGAAAGCGGCTATCCTTTACGTGCTATAAGAGAACTATTCATGGAAGGCCGAACTGATTTGAAAGGAAGCGAACAGTGAGTGATTATGAAAAAAGTCAAAAAATGAGTAATACCATAGTTGGTTTATTTGTCATAATTGGTTTGGTTGCTTTAGTATGGCTTATATTCAAATTCAATGATTTGCCTGGTTTTGTTTCAGAAATGGATTCATTCGAGGTGTTTGTACAGTTTCCTTCTGCACCTGGAGCTCAGAAAGATACACCTGTTCAGTTTTGCGGTTATCAGATTGGAAGAGTTGCACATGTAATGGCGCCGGAGATTAAAACTGATTTAAATACAGGTCAGAAGTATTATCAAACCGTAATTGTTTTAAGTATTGATAATAAATATACTACTATTCCATCGAATGTAAATGTAAAGATGATGATGCGTGGTCTGGGAAGCAGTTATATTGAATTAAAAGAACATCCTGGAATTCCTCCTGTACCACTTGATCCGAATAGGCCCGAAACAAAATTTTTATGTAAAGGAATTTATCTGCAGGGTTCGACAGGCATGACAAGTGAATTTTTCCCGGAAGAAAGTCAGGAGAAATTAAGTGAGTTGATTAATGGTGTTTCAGTATTTATTGAAAACGCAAATAAAATTATCGGAAATATACAAAATCAAAACAACCTTGAAGCGACTCTTGCAAATCTTACAGTCGCTTCAGAGCAGGCTAAATCTACTTTAGAAGCAATAGAGATACTTGCAAATACAGGAACAGATACTTTGGCACATACTAATGTAAAGCTTGATGAAATAGTTGATGTTGTTGCCGGTACATCAAAAGATATTCAGGAATTCGTTACTACTGGAACGTCTTTTATTAACAAAACTGATGAAAGATCAGAAGATGTTGTCAAAGTGCTTATTAATACAGTTGAAGAGATAGGCGAAACCAGTTCGCAGCTTAGATTGATAATGGAGAAAATTAATACTGGTCAGGGTACGATAGCCAAATTTGTCAATGATCCGATGCTATATGATAAGCTGGTTCAAGATACAGAACAACTCGATGAAGTATTAGGGTCAATGAAAGCACTCATAGATAAAATCGAGAAAAAGGGATTAAGTAAAGTTTGGTCAGGCAGCAAATAACTCTGCTTTACATATAATTCCTTTGTAATTAGTCTTAGCAAAATATATAAAGCAGGTTTTTAAAAGATTAAGATGAAAAAAAACTTGCCTGGTATCAATATTTAAAGCTTTTTGTCATTTTGAAGAGGAGATTTATATGAGAAATAAACCAATAATAACAATTGTTGCTTGTATTGTATTCTGCTGTGCGGTAGTAATTCTTTCTTCTGCAATAGCTCAATCTGCACAACCAGTACGTGGCGGCCAGCGTGGTGCTGCTTCCGTTGGTGCGCGAGGCGGCATGCAAGGTATGAATTTCGGAGGTGGCGGACGTGGTATGGGACGAGGCAGAGGTCGCACTCCTATCCAACGGCCTGATCCATTGCCCCCATTTTACAATCCCGAACTGTCACTTGAAGAACGATTGGATGATTTAGTTTCTCGTCTCACTCTCGAAGAAAAAGTCTCACTTATGGGAATGGATTCTTCAGCTATTCCAAGACTGGGTATAGCGTCTTATCGCTGGTGGAACGAAGCACTTCACGGCGTAGCGAACGCAACCGCTACAGTTTTTCCGCAATGCATCGGTTTATCTGCAACTTGGGATATTGATTTACATAACGAAATGGCTACTGTTATTGGTCAGGAAGCTCGCGCAAGAAATGCGGCGCAGGGAACAGGTCTTAATTTCTGGGCTCCTAATATTAATCTCGTTCGTGACCCTCGCTGGGGCCGTACACAGGAAACTTATGGAGAGGACCCGTACCTTTCCGGCCGACTCGCAGTAGCTTATGTCACTGGTATGCAGGGTGATGACCCATTCTATTTCCAGGCAATCGCTTCACCGAAACATTTTGCGGTACATAGTGGCCCGGAGCCCCAACGTCACCGAATAAATATGGTAGTAACCGATCAGGACCTTTATACAACTTATCTGCCGCAGTTCGAAGCGGCTGTTCGTGAAGGGCACTGTTTCTCAATGATGTCAGCATATAGTGCGTTAAACGGCATACCATGCTCGGGTAACAAGCGACTACTGACCGAAATACTCCGCGAACAGTGGGGATTCGATGGTTATGTTGTATCGGATGTGGATTCAGTAGCGGATATATACCGTGCTTACGCACATTTCTATACGACTAATGGCGTTACTGCTTCAGCACTGGCAATTCTGGCCGGTAACGATTTATGCAGCGGTTCAACATATTCTGGTGGTGATGGCGGCAGACAGGGTGGTACAGTTCAACCCGGCCCGAGTTCTCTTGCCAAAGCTGTCTCGCGAGGATTATTAAGTGTAGAAGATATTGATAAATCGCTCAGAAAAATACTCGAAGCGCGTTTTCGCATGGGAGAGTTCGATCCGCAGGATTATGAAGGCAATCCTTATAATAAAATCACGGCAGATATGATTGATACAGAGGAAAATAATGAGCTCGCTCGTAAAGTGGCTGACAAAGCAATGGTGCTTCTCAAGAATGCCAATAATACTCTTCCGCTCAAAACAAACATTGGTACAGTAGCTGTTCTGGGCCCAAACGCTGATGCTGCAAGAATGCAAAATGGTAATTACAGCGGCACTCCTTCACCACAACATCAGGTTAGTATTATCGAAGGTATCAGACAAGCTATCGGCGCAGAAAATGTAATTACTACAAATTCAATAGTGCCCATAAGCGGCAATATTGCACTTGCTGAATTTATTGAACCTGATTATCTATTTACAGATGCTTCAAAAAGCAGGCATGGTCTTAAATTGGAATATGCCGCTACTGAAGAAGCTTTGTCACAAGCGGCTCATACAGAAATTTCTGATACAGGTATTATTACAAAATCAGATGCTATAGCTTATGACCCGACATTAGCTGTGAAAATGACCGGTGTTCTCGTACCGCCAAGGACCGGCGAATATCAACTTGGAGCAAAAGGAAGCGATACTTTCCGTATCTCAATAGATGGCGAAATAGTTCTCGATGAAATGTATGGCGGTGCTCTTCGCACTTCAGGCACATGTATC
Organism: Sedimentisphaerales bacterium; assembly: GCA_016936075.1. Lineage (GTDB taxonomy): Bacteria > Planctomycetota > Phycisphaerae > Sedimentisphaerales > Anaerobacaceae > JAFGPS01. The sequence continues at coordinate 11,111 of JAFGPS010000088.1, forward strand.
AGTCTTGAAAAGGGCAAGTCGTACGATGTATTGGTTGAGTATTTCCATACCCCAACCAGCGGCGTATATGACAACGGCCAGGTACTTACAATAGGTACACCGGAAGGTCCAGCCGTTCGCCCGCCAAGAATTGCGGCAGATGAACAATATACTATTTATTCGTATAATCCGGGCGGCAGCGGTGGTCGTGGTCGAGGCCAACAGAAGACTTATGGCGCTACGCAGGATAATCCGGGAGTCACTGTGACACGGTCTTCCGATTCAAGTAGCGAGCCATTGTTCCAGTTAGCATGGACA
>JAFGPS010000089.1 GCA_016936075.1 Sedimentisphaerales bacterium
TAAAATATTTTTATAAAATGCAATTCAGATTGCTTTTACTTGTATGTATTTCTCTATTATTGATTTCATGCTCAGAGCGAAATCCCAAAATAATCGGATATGCGAAAAGAGGAAATTTACAAGCTGTACAAACTGCTCTTGCAAATGGGGCCGATATTAATGCCAAAAATTCATATGGTATATCAGCCTTGTATATGGCCTCGTGTAATGGCTATACAGAAGTTGTCAAACTACTACTCGATAAAGGTGGTGATGTAAATGTAAAATCATCTAACGGTCAGACAGCCTTGTGGATAGCCTCGTATCATGGCCAGGCGAAGGTTGTCAAGTTACTGCTCGATAATGGTGCTGATGTAGATGTGAGGAATATTTTAGACACAACTGCCTTTATGATAGCCTCTTTTAGAGGCCATACAGAGGTTGTCAAGTTACTGCTCAATAATGGTGGTGATGTAGATGTAAAGAGTAAAGATGTCACAACTGCCTTATGGACAGCCTCGCAGAATGGTCATATAGAGGTTGTCAAACTCCTGCTCGATAAAGGTGCTAATGTTAATGAAAAGAGTAAATTAGGTACAACTGCCCTGTGGTTCGCCTCGCAGAAAGGTCATATAGAACTTGTTAAACTCCTGCTCGATAAGGGTGCTGATGCTAATGCGAAGGATAAAGCTCTTATTATTTCAATGAAGGAGAATCAGAAAGAAATCGTAAGACTCCTGCTGGATAATGGTGCGAAGGTGAATGTGACTGATTATGGTGATATTGTAACGGTCCTTTTCTTTGCATCACAAAATGGTTATACCCAATTTATCAAACAATTGCTTGAAAATGGTGCAGATGTAAATGTAAAGAATAAGTCTGGTGCAACAGCTCTTCATTATGCATCAGGAGAAGGCCATACAGAAATCACCAAGCTACTTTTGGATCATGGTGCAAATGTAAATGCCAAAGCAAATATTAGTGTAACTAAAATTTCGGAAGTTTCTATTTCAACTAATTATTTTTATGGTTCAACAGCTCTTATGTTGGCATCATATTCTGGCCATGTGGAGGACGCTAAACTTCTCATAGATAATGGTGCAAATGTAAATGCGAAAGATATTCATGATGCAACAGCTCTTATATATGCATCACAAGGGGGACATCCAGAAATCGTGGAACTTCTTAAAAAAGCAGGTGCAATGGAATAGTAATTTACATTTAATAAATTTAAAGGGAATTTTAAGGCGTCAGGAGCCTTTTAGGCTTCCGGTTTATAATTTAGCAAGGAGATAAAATGTTTATGTATATTCAAAAGATAACATTCAGATTGATTTTATTTGTATGTATTTTAAGCTTTCATACTGTTGGCTACGCAAATAATGGTATCCCGACTTTTAATATCTCAGTTCCGCGAACTACAATAAACGTCGGAGAGCCTTTAGTTGGTCAATTGGAATTTCATTTCAAAGAGCCTCAACTATCGAATAAAAATGAGATAGTTAAGCAAATAAATGCTGAACATGATTTGTATTTATCTATAGAAAAAGAAGAAGCCGCAATTTATCAAAACCGTTTCGCGTATCAAACTAAACTGAATTTGCAGGACGAAGCCGGATTAGATTACAAAGGTACTTTTATAATTTGGTATGATCCCTTCGGCAACAAAGTCTTTTTTGATAAACCGGGTGAATATGTAGTAAGAATTGGTCTTGCAAAAGAATTACTTTCCAAGCCGGTAAAAATAACAGTTAAATCTGAAAATAAGAAAGCGATGAAAGCTTTATCTGTTTTCAAAGACCTGAATGATTATCTTTTTCTCTTTGTCGGTGTGGATGCGTATCCGGAAAAGAGAGCCGGAATGCTGGAACGATTGAAGCAGGTTAATAAATTAAGCGAAGGGACGATGCTTGAAAAATGGAGTGCCGCACGTTTGGGTGTCGAATGCTATAACGATATTAAATATGAAAAGGAAAAAGACGAAAGTGAAATTGATGAAATTCATGAATATCTTAAAAAAGGGATAGAACTACCTGATGATTTTCCTGTTCGTGAAGAAGCTCTTTATGATCTGGGTATTATTGAAGCTAAGAAAGGTAACAAAAAAAGAGCAGAGTCTCTATGGGATGAATTATTAAAAAAATATCCAAAAGGGAAATTTGCTAAAACAGTTATTGAAATCAGAAAACAAAGAGAGGCAAAATGAATGAACTTGAATTAGTTTTGTTTTTTTAGTTAATAATTAGCGTACAGTGTAGAGCGTTTAGATTCTGGATTTTCGCCTGCGCGGGAATGACCTGGCTCCGTCGGAGACTTCGCCATTTCAGGCAAGTCAATTTTGATTATGCTTTTTCTCTTTGCGGCAAATAAATAGCGTTTAGCGTGGAGCGTTTTGGAAATAGTGTATAGCGTTTAGTCTTTTGCTTTATTAAGCTTTTTTATAGCTTCAAGCTGCATGATAGCCTGTATGTCACGCGGACGGTTCATTGCTTTCTTTGCTCTGATTAGGGCATCAAGACTCAAAACATGTATTTTAACTTTACCGACCTTTATAATCCTGCTTACTTTTTTTACTTGTTCAAAATCCCCAATTCCTTCTATCAGGCTCAGGCAGTCGAGTTGTCCAATCTTTGTATCGAAATAAAGGTTCTTGAAATCAACACATGTTCTTTCTGTAAGTTTCAGTTTCTGTCTCTTAGGAGTCATTCTGTGGACAGGCTGTAAATCAGATAACGTCTTTTGCAGAATCATTAAATTAGCAGGAGAAAAATCACAACAAATATCTATGTCCTGAGTAACATAATTACAGCCGTGAACAACCGCTGCGAATCCTCCTACAAGAACAAAGTCCACTTTTGCCTCGGCAAGCATTTCCAATATATTTGTAAAATCATCGCTCACAAGAATTTTGCTTTCCGGAGTTTTTTGAAATTGTTAAGCGCTATCTGATGACGCTTTGCCCGCTCAGTATAGCTTAATTTAAGATTTGCTTTGAGTGCAGAAATGTCTATTCCATAATCAATAGCGGCCTGTATTTCAGGTGCTATTTTTGAATCATTTTTAGTTCTTATCCTTTTTTTCGATGTAACTGCCATTCAATAATTATAAATACTTATTCTTTCTATGTCAAAACATCAAAAGTTTGAAAACAGATTATTTAATTAAGTTGAAGATCGCCGAATAAAAAACGCTTAGCGTAAAGCGGATAGTCTGGATTCTCGTTTTCACGGGAATGACAAAGTCGCAGTAGTAAATAATCTGCGCTAATCTGCGTCTATCTGCGGATTCAAAATAATAAAACTACAAATCTTCGCGTCCTTAGTGGTGAGTGTATTTCTAAAATAGCTTGCTGAAAATGCTTAAAACTATTATCCTGTATCGTTTTAAATGTTTTGATAATAGAATAATAGAGAATTATGCACGGCAAAGAAAATTATAAAATTTTACAGAAAGACTCAAATACAGCCGCTCGAGCGGGTATTTTAACAACCGCACACGGCCAAATAGAAACTCCGGTGTTTATGCCGGTCGGCACAGCCGGAGCGGTGAAAGGTATAACACCCTACCATCTCAAAGAGACCGGAGCGACGATTATCCTGGCGAATACGTATCATTTATTCCTTCGGCCCGGCGTGGATGCTATCGAAAAAATCGGCGGAATTCATAAATTTATGGCATGGGAAGGTCCTATATTAACAGACAGCGGCGGATACCAGGTATTTTCTTTGTCGCCGTTAGTAAAAATTGATGAAGAGGGAGTAGAGTTTGCCAGCCATATAGACGGCGCGAAATTTTACCTCAACGCGGAAATTACAACACAGGCCCAAAACCGGCTTGGTGTGGATATTGCCATGTGTTTCGACCAGTGTACCGCTTTTGGAGCTGAGCCGGAAGAAGTTGCAAAGGCCGTAGATAGGTCGATTCGCTGGGCGCAACGGTGCAAAGAGGTTCACGCAAACGAAAATCAATTGCTTTTTTCCATAGTTCAGGGCGGAATTGACCTCGATTTACGGGAAAAATGTGCGTTATCATTAGTAAAAACGGGCTTTGACGGCTATGCAATAGGCGGCTTGAGCGTGGGTGAAGGCCATGAAAATATGGTAAATACTGTGAATCATACTACAAAATTCCTGCCGGAGGATAAGCCCCGCTACCTCATGGGAGTTGGAATGCCGAAGGATATAGTCGCGGCGGTGCGAAACGGTGTAGATATGTTCGATTGCGTTTTACCGACCAGAAACGGACGAAATGCCTATGCTTTTACGTGGAATGGGCCGGTTCACCTTAGAAATAACGCACATATCGGCGATTCTGAGCCGATAGAAGCAGGTTGCGATTGCTATGCGTGTAAAAATTTTACTAAGGGAGCGATCAGGCATTTTATTAATTATAACGAAATGCTTGGTCCGATATTAGTCTCATTACATAACCTGCGATTCTACCAAAGGTTAATGGCCAAAATCAGGCAAACCATAAAAGAAGGGAATTTTGATAATTGGTCAAAAGAATTCATTTTTGGCGATTGATAAATCCTGTAAAAAACGTTATTATTACATGTTTTGGCTTTTTGCCATACTAATTTTGTTATTTAAAAAATTTAAACCAACTTGTTTTAAGGGAATTGGTAATGAATAATATATGGATAATTGCTCAGGCAGGTGAAGGTGACGCAATAATATCTGAACCGATAACTTCGTCGGACAGTGACACTGAAACAATGACAAGCACAGACGCAGGCAATGGCGCTCCACTGCAAAAGGAAGCTACCAAGACGCCAAATATGTTTACATATCTTCTTCCAGTCGTGATGATTGTCATGGTTTTTCTGATGTTCAGGGCGCCTCAAAAGCAGAAGAAGGAACGTAAAAAATTAGAACAGTCGCTTGAGAAGAATGATCGTATCCTGACCATAGGTGGAATTTATGGAACGATAGTTGACATAAAAGACGATGAAGTCACTTTAAAAGTCGATGAATCAAATAATACAAAAATCAAAGTTACACGTTCAGCTATCGGCAGGAATGTGTCGAAAGATTAATTACAGTTTTGTGAGTTTATACATGAGCCTTGAATGATGGCTCATTACATATGATTGAATAAGCGTTTATCGAGGAAAAATATGAATAAACAACTGACACCAAAAATAGCTATTATTATCGTATTGATACTTCTTGCAGCCGTATCGGTATACCCACCGAGCCAAAAGCTTAAAAGCGGTATTGACCTCGCGGGCGGCGTAAGTCTTATCTATCAGATAGATACTTACGGTCTTAAAGAAACAGAAAAGAAAGATTTGTCTCAGAAGATGATAACTGTTCTTCAAAGACGTATCGACCCGGCTAATATTCAGAATCTTATTTGGCTGCCCCAGGGAAGTTCACGTTTTGAGATTCAGATGCCTCTGGCGAGCAAAGAAGCGCAAGATAAACGCGACAATTACCAGGTTGCTGAGCAGAACCTTCTGTCAAAAAATGTTAGCCGTTCAAAAGTCATCCAGGCACTAAGTAAATCTCCCGAAGAACGGGCAGAGCTTTTCCTGAACTATGCTCAAGGTGACCCGAACAGAACATCAATGCTCAAGGAGCTTGCTGATATTTATGATAAACGAACTGAACTACAGAACGACAGAGACACTCTTTCTGAAGAACGCAAAAGCACTACTGAAGCAGTTATTTCCGCCGGCATAGATATTGACCTGGTAAAACCAAAAGTGGTTTCTTGGTCTCAAATGGACGAAGAAGAACTTGCAGAAGCTTTCGAAGATTTTAATGACGTAAATAACTATAAGCCGGTTTTGGAAGAATACGCGAAAACATATTCCCAATGGGCAAAAGTAGCGAATGAGCTTATAAATATTGATCCCAATTATGTCAATTCCTTAAATGAAATAGACAACTTAAATCTTACACAAGAGCAATTGAATCTGGTCCTCGAACTTCCTGAAAAATCAAGAAGTCGTGCAGAAAAAATAGCTCAGCTTAAAGCAAGTTTCCCTGATCGTGCCGGTGAAATTGATGCGGTCGTTAAAGCATATAATGAATATCGTCCTTTCAGGGGCAGGCTGGATGATCCTAAAGCACTTCAGCGAATGCTTAAAGGCGCCGGTATTCTTGAATTCCGAATATTACCAACATTAACTCAGGCAAACCAGAGTATTATGCAAACTTATGTTGAGCGTCTTACGGAAAAAGGTCCTGAATATGCTTCAGATAATGATTATAAATGGTTTGAAATAGAAAATCCTGAAGAATTTGGTGCAGGAGACAAAAACGGAAATCCTGTTGTTAGAGCGAAATTTGGTTCTAAAGAATATGTACTTGCCAGCAATAAAAACAACGAAGCCATACTTCACGCACCAGGTACGAGCGACTGGAAACTCGAGAGAGCATTTCCGACATCTGATTCCAGAGGTATGAATGCGATTGGTATTTACTTTGACATCAAAGGCGGCAAGCTGTTCGGAAGTGTTACAGGTGAAAATATTGATAAGCCGCTTTGTATTTTGCTCGATAATATCGCGATTTCCGCACCTAATATACAATCAAGAATCGTAAGAGATGGAATAATAACCGGCGGCTCAACCGGCTTTACAGCGCTTGAAGTCGAAGATATGGTTAATAAACTCAATGCCGGCTCTCTACCTGCCAGATTAATAGAACAACCAATATCAGTTAATAATATTGGCCCATCCATTGGTGCAGATAACCGTGACCAGGGTATTAATGCCGGTATCTACGGTCTTATTGCAGTAATTATCTGTATGGCAATTTATTATACCTTCGCCGGTGGAATTGCTGACGTAGCATTATTACTTAATTTGCTTTTCATTCTTGCGGTAATGGCCGGATTCAGAGCAACATTTACTTTGCCTGGTATAGCCGGTTTAATTCTGACTATCGGTATGAGCGTTGATGCAAACGTTTTGATTTTCGAGAGAATTCGTGAAGAACAGGAAAGAGGTTCTTCATTGAGAGTCTCGATTGCAAATGGTTATCAAAAAGCTTTCAGTACGATTTTCGACTCTAACCTTACTACATTTATAACTGCGGCGATTCTATACTGGAGAGCTTCAGAAGAGGTAAAAGGTTTTGCGATTGTTTTAATGATTGGTATTCTTTCAAGTATGTTCACCGCCTTGTTTGTGACAAGAGTAATTTTTGACTTCCTCTTAAATAAGAGAGTCATTAAAGACCATTTATTCATGCTCAAACTGATACATAATGCCAATGTAAACTGGATGAAAGCCAGGAAAGTATTTTTCGTCATATCTTCGATATTGATTGTTTCCGGCCTATTGATTTTCTTTACCAGAAATGACGCAACTAACAGCAAATATGATATCGAATTTACCGGCGGTACAAACGCTCAGATAAATCTTGTCGATGGATTAAATCTTTCTCAGCAGGATGTTCAGGAAATGATTCGTCAGAAACTACCCGCCGCAAATGTTTATAGTGTTGGTGACTCAGGAAAGAAATTTGCGATTACCACTACTGAAACAAACAGGATAACTGTCAATATATCTTCGGACAAATTAAGCAATCAAACAGCCGACCAGGTTAAAAAGGCTATTCAAAATGCACAGAAGAAATTCTCTGACAAATTGAACGGCTTAAGTGTAACTAAGAATGCAGAAAATTCAGATACATGTATTGTCACAACAAGCCAGATGAATCAGTCAATAGTCAAGGAAATCTTAGATGTGGCATTTCCTGATGCACAGAGATCAGAACTGATAGTGGATGAGTATGTAAATAATGCCATACTCGAAACTTTTGCGGGCAAACTTGAAATGCTGGAAAACCTTCAGCCGGAAATTACTTCTGAAGAAAAAATTACAGATGAGCTCATTGGTGACAATCCGGAACTCTCAAATTTCCCAGGTGGTATTAAGCTGACCTGCAACATTGAGAGAAGTGCCTCAGTAAAAGATATTAAGGAGAGAATTGCGAATTTGCAGTTCAATCTCGATACCAGCAACCTTAAGTATGATTATAATTATGAAATACTAAGCGAAAATCTTATACCTATAACAGATATGGATGCTAAGATAAATACATTCGTTTATGTAAGTGCTGATGATGAGGCTGGCATTCGTGAACTTTCAGAAGATGAATGGAATAGCTTCGTTGAGAATGAAAAAACAAAAGTTTTATCAGCAACAGAGCACGAATCATCACTTCCACGAGTACGACAATTCGATCCTTCAATCGGCTCCGAGCAAAAGAGACGTACTTTGATTGCTATCGTATTGTCTCTCTGCTCGATTATTACTTATATCTGGATACGTTTCGGAAATGTACGTTACGGTCTCGCTGCGATAGCCGCACTTGTTCATGATGTTACTATTACACTTGGAGCAATCACAGCCTGCGTTTATCTCGCCAATACATCTCTCGGCAGCTTCCTTTTGATAGAAGATTTCAAGATAAACCTTACAATAATAGCAGCGTTCCTTACCCTTATCGGTTATTCACTCAACGATACGATTGTTGTGTTTGACCGTATCCGTGAAAACCGGGGCAAGGCTCGCAAGCTTACGGCACAGATGATTACCGATAGTATTAACCAGACTATTTCCAGAACAATTATGACATCATTTACAACATTTATTGTTGTATTGATTATGTATATTTTCGGCGGACCTGGCTTAAGAGGTTTTAGTTTCGCAATTGGTTTTGGTGTTATCATCGGAACATACTCTTCAATCGCAATTGCTGCTCCGTTATTATTAATCGGAGAAAAGATTGAAAATGCGAAAGACAGCGTTATGAAATGATTCAGAGAGACTTAAAAATTGGTCTTGTTTTAGGCTTGGTGATTGTAGCCGGTGTCGTAGTAAAACTTGCTATTGATCCGCGTTTAAGCACGGAAGCAAGAATGATACAGTTTAATGATTCGACTGATAGTCTTGAAAATATCAACCAGGATAATGCTTACCCGGATGATGTTTTGAGCCAGGTACCTTTCAGTATCGACTCTGAAAATCAGTACGAACAAACTGATATTTTACAAAACGAAGATACTAATATAGAAATTGCAGAGCAGAATAATGATGACGTTATACCTTATTCTGCTTTGCAAATTCCTGACGAACAAACACTTCCACAAATCAGAACTCAAATAGATTTACCGGGGACATCTAATAATAATACCGAAGTTATTGAGAAACCTGAAAGATTTCATATCGTTCAGGCTAATGAAAATCTTTCTTCCATTTCACGCATATATTACAGCTCGCCAAACCAATGGCAGAAAATTGTCGACGCAAATCCTGACGTGATTAAGAATCCAAATAAAATCAAGCCGGGAATGAAATTATTGATTCCTTAGAATTGCATTCGCCCGAATATATTACTGCTGAGTTCACTGAGAACGCTGAGTTAATTCTAAAATAAAAGCTTAAGACAAATATAAGAACATATAATGCTATCTCCCCGCGTTTACAGCTTTCTCTGCGGTGAATAAATTTATATTAGTCTTAGACTATCTCGACTTTGCATTTCGGGATTGCTTTGAGGAATTTTTTGCCATACGGCTTGCTAAGTATTCTGCTATCTAAGACAACTACGATTCCTGAATCTGTCTTTTTTCTAATCAACCTGCCGAATCCCTGCTTGAATTTAATAATCGCAGAAGGTAACTGGTAATCGAAGAAAGGATTGCCACCCTTTTCCTTGATTTGTTCGAGTCTTCCGGCAAGCAGCGGCTGGTCCGGAACCGCAAATGGCAACCGGACAATAATTACATTCGACAGAGCTTCTCCCGGCACATCCACGCCCTGCCAGAAACTATCTGTCCCGAAAAGCACGTTGCGCCCTTCTGCCTTGAAACGAGTCAAAAGTGTTGACCTGTCCATATCCGAACCTTGCTGGAAAAGTATTATTTTGTTTTCTTTCAGCCAGCCTGAAAGCTGGTCGGCGATATTATTGAGCATTGAGTAGCTTGTAAAAAGCACAAACGCCCTGCCCTTAGTCTGAGTGACATATTTTTTTATTGCTTCGGATGCTTCCGTGATAAAGTCTCTCTGATTCGGATTGGGCAATTGTCTTTCTATATACATAGTGACTTGTTTTTCGTAGTTGAAGGGTGAGCCAAGTTTAATCGAGTCGAAATCATCAAGCCCGATTCGGCCTGCAAAAAACTCAAAACCTTTTCTATCCGATGCTCCATCTATACTTAAAGTAGCACTTGTCAGGATAACGGAACCATGCTTTTCGAAAAGAAGTTTTTTAACATCCGGCCCGACATTAATCGGTGCGCTTCTGAGACTAACTTTCGTACCTCTCGAACCGCCGACTTCAACCCAGTAAATCTGGTCATCACGAGACTGACGCAAAAAAGCATTTATATCCATTATTAAAGAAACACAAAGTTCCGAATAGCGTTTTGTTTCAAACTGTTCGTCTGTATTTTTTGTGCTTTTAGCAATTTTGGAAAGTTCTATTTTAAGATTATTCAAATATCCTGTAACGTTATCTTCCACGAAGTTTTTGTAACATCTTCCGTTAGTTTCGTTCTTTTTTTCCTCAAACCACTTTTTAACACTTTTAAAAAAGCAATTAGCGGCCTTCCCTGTATCGACGACAATATTCATTGCGTCATGAGCTTTGGTATAAGCGAGAAAGCCTTTGTGCGTTCTTGGATTGTAGAGCCTGTCGAGAAGAAACTTGAACCGGCCGCTGCTGATATTTATACCAAGATGGTCCTCGGCAACATGCTCGAGGTTATGGGCTTCGTCTATTACAACAAAATGGTATTCCGGCAAAAGGGAAAAACCTTCCTCTTTCAAAACAAGGTCACTGAAAAGCAAAGCGTGATTTGCTACGATGATATCAGCCTGATTTATCCTTCGCCTTGCATTACGGTAAAAGCAATCAGAAAAGTTCTCACACTTTCGTCCCGGGCAATTTCCGTGCTCGCTTTTTACTTTGTCCCATGTTCGACTATTCGGCCAGAAACTCAAATCGCTCAATGAGCCGTCTTTGGTATTCTTTGACCATTCGTTGATTTCATGAAGTTCATCTGCCGTTTCGTCAAATAACCTTCTCTGCATATCAAGAGCAAACCTGAGTCTGCGTTTGCAAAGGTAGTTATTTCTGCCTTTGGCAAGAACGGCTGTAAATTTTTCAGGCATACATTTCGATAAAAGCGGAATATCCTTATGAATTAACTGTTCCTGCAATGTTATTGTATATGTGCTTATAACAGTTCTTAATGGTTTGCTCGAAGTATCCTGCTCGGCACTCTTAGTTGCATACTGAATCGCCGGAACGAGATACGCGAAACTTTTACCAACACCTGTACCGGCTTCGACTGCAAGGTTTTTATTACTGTCAAAAGCATGACGAACCGCACATGACATTTCAATTTGTTCGGGACGTTCTTCGAAATTATCAAGCTTTTGAGAAATAAATCCGTTTCGGGCAAGAACATCTTTTATTCGCTTTGCGCTGAGATCTGAATCAGTAATGGCTCTTATCATCGTTCCTGCTATTGCCTTTTATACTTGCCTATCAACTTTTCTGAAAATTCATGTTAACACAAAAACTTACACAATAACTAAGGATAATGGTATCTCATCTTATTAGCAAGCAGATATTTCAAAAGGAAAGAGTGTTCGATGTATATTTTAGTAGTCCTTTTGTGATTGGGATGTAGCACGGGCATCTTGCCCGTGCATACATGGGCTGGAAGCCCATGCCACGTCATAAATTAGCAGCGGCTTCTTTATCAATCAGCCATGCTACTTTATCAAGTACCAGCCAGAGTAGATGTATTGGATAACGAATTTCATCCGGTTGACTCGTGATTACATCTTTGAGAATCGCGGCCTTTTCCCTGCCCTGTACCTGAACAATAAGTTGTTTTGCTTCACATAATACAGAACGTGTTATAGTTATACGATTGAGTTTATCATCCATATGATAAACCGCACAGGTAAGATTATCCATATCGAGAGACGCATAAGAATTCGGAAAAAGCGAAGCAGTATGACCATCTGAACCCATACCAAGCATGATTAAATCGAAAACAGGTTTTTGCCCTGCTTCAAGCTTGAAAACATCTTTAATAATCTCTTCGTATTTTCGGGCAGAGACATTAATATCATCAAATTCGGTCGGAATGCGATGAATATTTTCCTGAGGAATGGCAACTTTATTAAGAAATGTATCGGCGGCCATTTTATAATTGCTTTGCGTTGAAGTAATCGATACGTAACGTTCATCAACCCAGAACAAATGAATTTTGTCCCATGGTAAAGCTTTGGATTGCGGCAAAGTTCCGAGCAATTTAAAAAAACGCTTCGGGGTACTGCCTCCTGACAATGCAACAAAGAAAGATTCTTTAATTTCGAGTGTTTTTTCTACTTCTTCTACAAATATCTCTACAGTTCTTTGCGCCAGTATTTCAGGATCTTTCAATATCTCTATTTTCGGCTCATACTTTATTGCCGCCATCTCTCACCTCATTTTTTTGCCATATTGCGTTGATATGAAACATCACATATACAAAACGTAATACAATATATTATATGCTATTTAAAAATAAAATCATAAATATATTGTCATAATTTGAATATGTATTCATCAATTTGCTTGTAAGTGAAAAATTAAAAGTGCAACCAAGATACTTATAAAGAATCTGTATCTTCTTTTTTGCTTTCTACTTCTACATCACTCGTAGTTTTTTGAGGGGGAAGCTCGGTGATTGCAATAGGAGGCTTTTGTACAGTGTCGTCGCTTGTTAATTGTGACTCGTCACTCGATAACGTCTCCTGCTCATCATCAATCTCATTCGTTTCCTCTTGCTCACCAATGCCAGAAAGCTCATGCATGAATTCCAAATCTTCTTCGTCTTCCATATCAAGCTCTGAAATTTCGTCACTTGTCTCCTGTTCCTGACTCGGTGACTCAATAGCAACGATAGGTGCAGGCTGGCCAGAATATTCGGCGTCACGAGTTTCCATTCTCGAATCGCGTTCTTCTTCAGTGGAAAATATCGCATTTCGAACAGCGTGCTCCGCAGGCTCATCAGTCATTGAACGTAAATAAATAGTCGCTGGCGTAGGCTGTTCGACACTGATTAGTTTTTCACGTATCAACTCAAGGACTGCAAGAAAATGCCCAACCAGAACCAAACGTTTGTTTCTGGAATCACCTTCAGTTGTTTTCATACAGGATTCAAATATTCGCTGAAAAATCAATGGCCCTTCCGTCTGGAGACGATGCAGTACCTCAATTTGATACAGGTCAATCGGTGTATCATCTATTATCGAGCTTATATCAGGCGGATTACCAATTGCTTTACAAACCGTATCGAAGGCTTCGAGCAAATCCCATATCGTTACCTGCTCCAGATCAAGCTCAGGTTCCTTTTCATGTTTGAACTGCTGTATCACAGTATCCGGCCTGCCAAACCGCTCAATTTGTTCATCTGCAACCGCGTTGAGCATGTTAGCGGCATCTTTGAACTTCTTATATTCCAAAAGCTGTCTGATAAGCTCTTTGCGGGGATCACTCAAATCTTCTTCACCATCAGATTCTGTTTCAGCCCTCGGTAAAAGCATTGCCGATTTTATCTGCATCAACGTAGCGGCCATCACAAGGAAGTCACCGGCCAAATCCATATCGAAACTTTTAATCAACTCGATGTACTGGAGGTACTGGTCGGTTATCTTGGAGATTGGAATATCATAAATATCCACTTCTTCCTTTCGAACAAGGTATAAAAGCAAATCCAACGGACCGGCGAAAATATCAAGATTTACACGATAATCAGACATATATATTATTTACAACTTCTATAATCCAACCCAACTGCTTTTCTTGCCTTTGCGAGAGTTTCCGAAGCAACTGCTTTGGCACGTTTGGCTCCGTTTTCAAGAACCTGCTTAACAGCGTCCAAATTATTTTCCAGCTCGGCTCGTTTTTGCCTGTACGGCTCGAAATACTCAATCAATAATTCTACAAGACGTTTTTTCGCTTCGCCGTAACCCATGCCGCCATCGCGATATTTTTTGTCCCATTGAGCAAGTTCTTCTAGTGAAGCGACAAGTTTTAATAATGCGAAAACATTGCATTTATCAGGGTCTTTCGGTTCTTCAACAGGCGTAGAGTCGGTAACGATTCTCATAACCTTTTTCTTAACGCTCGATTGCGGCTCAAAAATTTCTATCGCGTTGCCGTAACTCTTGCTCATTTTGCGCCCGTCAACGCCTGGAACTACGGCTACCGATTCAATGATATGCTCATCCGGAAGCACGAAAGTTTCGCCGTAGGTATTATTGAAATAACCTGCAATATCGCGTGTTACTTCGATATGCTGTTTCTGGTCCGCTCCTACTGGAACGAGATTGCTATTGAAAATAAGAATATCCGCAGCTTGCAGTACAGGATATGCAAATAGGCCATGATTGGCACTTAAACCCTGTGCTATCTTGTCCTTATAACTTGTACAACGCTGCAGAAGACCCATCGGAGTAATGCAGGATAACAGCCAGGCCAATTCGACCACTTCCGGCACATCTGACTGACACCAGAAAACGGTTTTTTCCGTATCAAGTCCAAGCGCCATATAATCCATCGTTACATCAAGCACGTTACGAGGCACATCAGCAGGGTTTGGATTGCTCGTGAGCGCATGATAATCAGCTATAAAATAAAAGCTCTCATGCTTAGCCTGAAGCTCAAGATGCTGACGCATTGCGCCGAAGAAATTACCTATATGCAGCTTACCAGAAGGCTGTATACCAGAAAGAACTCTCAAAATGACCTCCGGATTCAAATAAAAACCCTGATTAATTTACGAAATTACTCAAACAACTACAAGCAAATCAGCATAGCTTTAAGACGCCCAATTGTCAAGGTTTTTGAGGTTATTTTTGCATATTATTGACATTAGAAACACGATTGAGTAATATTGCTGTATGCTTAGTGAGTCCTAAAATAAATTACTAAGAAGTTATAACAATAAAGATTCGTGTCATGGGCATCCTGCCCATGAAGCATGGCCAGGATGGCCATGCTACAAAAAAAACATTTTGTTATAGGTTTTAAGTGCTTATTACTTTAATATGAAGGGAATCGTTATGAAAACAAAGTTAGCGATATTTTCACTTTTAGTATTAACATTAATAAACTCAAACGCTTTTGCCGCTCCTGACCCGAATTTCTATATTTATTTGTGCTTTGGTCAATCCAATATGGAGAGCGGCTCACGAATGGAGGACATTGACCGCACACCAGTCGATGAACGTTTCCAGGTTCTGGCCGATTTTGATAATACCAGTAAAGGCTGGACAAAGGGTAAATGGTATAAAGCTGATGCGCCAATAACCGCACGTGGCCGCGGATTTAATCTTGTTGATTATTTCGGCAGAACGATGGTTGCAAACCTGCCTAAGAATATCAGAATTGGAATTGTTAAATGTTCAGTTTCCGGTACAAAGATGGAATTGTGGGACAAGGACGAATGGAAGAACTACCTTGACAACCTGCCGCCCGATGGCCAATGGAAAATTCCTGCCGCTGGTATATATCAACCAAGTCCATACCAGTTTCTTGTTGACCAGGCAAAAATAGCTCAAAAAGACGGCGTAATAAAAGGAATACTTATCCATCAGGGCGAATCGAATTTCGAGGACCCGGACTGGCCAAAGAAAGTAAAAAAGATTTACGGCGATTTGGTTAAGGACCTGAACCTCAAACCAGAAGATGTATCAGTATTTGCGGGCGAAGTAGTAAACGCAGACCAACAGGGTGAAAAAGCGGCCTTCAACGAAATACTTAAGAAGCTACCTGATACACTGCCGAATTCCTATGTTATTTCTTCCGCTGGCGTGCCGTGCAATTCGGATCATCTGCATTTTAATTCATTAGGCAACAGAGAATTCGGAAGGCGATATGCTGAAAAAGCACTTTCCGTTCTGGGCTATAAAGCAACAGAACCGAAGGAACCATATGTAAAACCAGCGGCTAATTGATTCTTTGTCATTCTGAGTGAAACGAAGAATCTGGGTTGAAAATTTAATTTAAGTTGCGATTGTAAATAATTATTCGATAGCCAGATGCTTCATTTCATTCAGCATGACATACATCGATTGTTTATGCATAGAATAAAAATTCTATTCTGCATCTTTCTGAGGGGCAAGCATTTTTGACGGAACAACTATTCTGTCAAATTCTTCGGCAGTCAAGATATTGAGTGACACTGCGGCTTCTTTCAAAGTTGTTCCTTTTGCGTGAGCTTCTTTGGCAATCATAGCAGCTTTATCATAACCTATATGCTTATTTAACGCGGTGACAAGCATTAAAGAATTTTGCACATGCTTTGAAATAACCTGCTCGTTTGCCTTTATTCCGGAAACGCATCTTTGGCCGAAACTGCGGCAGGCATCGCTTAATAATCGAACAGATTGCAGCAGGTTATAGATAAGTACAGGCTTGTAAACATTAAGCTCGAAATTACCTGAAGCTCCGGCGATTGTGATTGTCGTATCGTTTCCCATTACCTGTGCGGCTATCATTGTCACGGCTTCACATTGAGTAGGATTAACCTTGCCCGGCATAATAGAACTGCCCGGCTCGTTGGCAGGCAAAATGATTTCACCTATGCCGCAGCGAGGGCCGGATGCAAGCCATCGTATATCGTTTGCGATTTTATTCAGTGACACAGCCAAAGTTTTCAACGCCCCGCTTGTCTCGACAATAGTATCATGAGCGGCAAGAGACTCGAACTTATTCGGAGCAGAGACAAATGGTGAGCCGGTAAGCTCAGCGATTTTTTTCGCGGCACGTTCGGCATATTCAGGATGAGTATTCAGTCCTGTACCGACCGCGGTCCCGCCGATAGCTAACTCATATAATCTTGTTAAACATTGCTCTACACGTTTGTAACCGCGTTCGAGCTGCTCTGCATATCCGGAAAATTCCTGACCAAGCGTAAGAGGTACAGCATCCATCAAATGCGTCCGGCCAATTTTGATTATTTTCGCAAATTCTTCTGATTTACTACGAAATAGTTTTGCGAGTGCATCTACTTCGGGAAGCAGGTTTTCTTTAATTGCTTTTGCGGCGGCAATGTGCATAGCAGTAGGAAATGTATCGTTTGACGACTGAGACTTATTTACATCGTCATTCGGATGAACCGGAGTTTTGCTACCAATTTGCCCCCCTGCCAATTCTATAGCTCTATTGGCGATAACTTCGTTCAGGTTCATATTAGTTTGCGTGCCGCTGCCTGTTTGCCAGACACTTAGCGGGAACTGGTCTTTGAGCTTGCCGCCAATAATTTCTTCTGAAGCCTGAACAATCAAACGAGTTTTTTCTTCTGAAAGCAAACCAAGCTCATTGTTGACCAGCGCAGAGGCTTTTTTCAGTATCGCAAAAGCATTTATCACTTCTTCGGGGATTTTCTCTGTACCCATATCGAAGTTTTGCAATGATCTCATTGTCGCGGCGCCATAGTAAGCATCCTGGGGCACTTTTACATTACCCAAAGAATCCTTTTCATCTCTAAAAGTCATATTTTCCTGTTTTTCCATAAATATATCCTTGATAAATAACGGAGAAAATACTGTACCATTGAGTCAAAATTCATGCAAGGTGAATTTTATTAAAATGCAAAACAGTCTAACTGGCCTGAAATACGTCTATTTTCTAAAAAAAGGTTGCATTTTAATGATAATTAAGATACAATATTTTGAGTAAAATGCATTAATTGAAGCTTAGGAACTACTCTTGTATTGGTTCTGGGTTTTTTTGGAGAAAAGGTGATTATGTCAGGTATGTTTTATTCATTAGAAGAGGCCGCTGAAAAACTCAACAAATCTCAAGACGAAGTCAAAAAATTAGTCAAAGATGGTCAAATACGTGAGTTTAGAGATGGCCCTAATATCCTATTCAAAGCCGAAGAAGTCGAAGCATTAATCCCAGCCAAAGATGTTTCCGGACCTTCTAAAACCGAAGAGCCAATCGAAATTAAAGATGAAACAGAAATTATCGAAATGGCGTCTGAAGAAACCGAACCGGAAATTGGCACTGAAGAAATGGAAATTCCTGAATTAACACCGGAAGAACCGGAACCGGAAGTTGTTGAAGAGGAAATGGAAATACCTAAGCTAACTCCCGAAGAAACAACTGAAGAAGTTGTTGA
>JAFGPS010000090.1 GCA_016936075.1 Sedimentisphaerales bacterium
AGCTGTTGAAAACAAAAGTGTGCATTTGCAAATGCTATGCTAGTAAAACAGAATGTACATAAATTAAATTGTGACACAGCCTGTTCGCTCAACATGACAGGAATAAAGATATTCTTCTCTTAATTCAACTTACATATTCTAATGAGTTATAAACAAGAAATATTCTATGAGATATTGAAAAGCGTTGTATAATATGATTGTGAGTTAAAAGTATAATGAGAAATAAGGATGCTACATTAAATTATGAGGAAATGTAATGACAGCAGTTAAAAAATGTCCGTGTAAAAGTGGAAAGCTATTTTCGAATTGTTGCGAACAATATTTAATTTTAAATACAGAAGATGACATGGATTATGCAAACACTTTATTAGTGGAGTGGATTAAGAAATATGCCCCACCAATTAAAAGTGAATTTTCGAAAAAAATGAAAAGCTATGTTTTTAGAATATCTTACTTTTTAGAAGTTTTAATTGCGAGGTATCTATATTTTGATTATGAAGCAAATTCAAAAAGTGATAAGTCTATTAATGAGACGATTTTAAGTATTAAACATAATACATTGTTGACTATTTTCGGAGGTTTTAGTTGTTTTGAACAAGGATTATTTATGCAAAGTGGTATACTTTTTCGTTCTGTAATTGAAAATTGTATGGTGATTATTGATTTATGTGAACATGGTACTCAAAGGGATAAGTTTCTAAAAGATAAATATTCTGTGAATGGATTAGTTGGGCGAGTAAAATATTTAATACCTGATTTTATGATTGATTGGTATGGATATTTCTCTCGAAATTTTACTCATTTCGGTCCTTTACATTCAGTTTCAATTATTCCAGCAAAATGTTGGCCAGATAATTGGCTTCTTGTAACAGGTATTCAGAATATAGTTAGATCGTGCTGTGCTTTTGGTTTAACTATAGAAAGAATTCATTTTGATGTAATTCGAAATCATTTTTTCTGGGAAAGAAAAGAAGGTGATACCTCCATGAAATTAATTGAAGATGGACCTGTATGGGATTGGCTTGAAGATATTCGTAAAGATATTTTAAACCAATATCCACCGAATGAAAGAAAAGAAGGTATTATATATAGTGATAAATCAATCAAACTTAAATAGTAGGCAGAGTTCTTGACGGCAAGACTTGGGATAAAATGTGAGTGAATATTGAATAACACTGGATTCCCGCCTGCGCGAGAATGACAAGTCGTAGAGAATGAAGTTTCCCTAACTACGATAAGTTTGCTTTGTTCACTCGGTTTAAGTCAGGAATTTTGTTATTAATTTTTTATAGTCTTGTACGGCTTTTTCTGCGTCTGCTATTTCTATAAATTCGTCTGGTTTGTGGCAGATATCTGGTTTTCCGGGGCCGTAAATCAGAATCGGTGCGCCTAAGTCAACGAAATGCGGGCCGTCGGTAGTAAAGCCGACCGCGACGGTTTTTTCGATTCCCAGGCAAGTGCAGAAATCCTTTACAAAATCACTGTTTCTATCGGTTTCCAGCGGAGATGCCTGCCTGTCTATTGAAACTTTAGCTTCGAACTCGGGATGTTCGGATTTTACTTTTGCAATGATATTTCTGAAATCATTCATAATATCCTGAGTATCCACGCCGGGGATAATTCTTATATCTATACTGCAACTACACTGGTCGGGCACGGCGTTACGCGTCTTGCCGCCTGAAATTGTATTAACGCTCATCGAGCATGTTCCCAAAATCTCGTTTGTCTGCTTAGCCGCAATATCGTAGTTATCAAGTTCATTCAGAAAACGTCTCATGGATGTAATCGCGTTTACTCCAAGATGCGGAGTTGAGCCGTGGGCGGCTATGCCTTTTGTTGAGATATCGAGCCAGAGTATTCCTCTATGTGCCGAAACGATTGTAAAGTCTGTTGGTTCAGGGATTAATACGCCCTGGAGTTTGGGAATCTGGTCTTTCTTTGCCATGAATCTCAGGGCGCCGCAGCTATCGGTTTCTTCGCCTGCCACAGCGGTAAAAATAATATCGCCCTGTAATTCCACGCCGGATTTAACGATTTCGCAAATAGCAGTAGCCGCAGCGGCGGTTCCGCCTTTCATGTCTGTAGAGCCTCTTCCGTAGATTTTACCGTCGGTTTCAACCGCTGTAAAAGGGGGATTTGTCCATTTTGCTTTGCCCGGGCCAACTACATCGATATGGCAGGCAAATAATAATGCGGGTTTTTTGCCTGAAGACTTGATATGAGCCGTAATATTTGCTCTTGTGTTATCCCATGTTTCGATTTCGGATTTTATGCCGTAGCGGGCGAATTCGTCGTAAATAACTTTTGCTGAATTTAATTCGCCGCAGGATTCGGTTGATTCGGCCTGTATCAATTGTTTTAATAATTCTTTCATAATAGTTCAATTTATAATCGAATAGGATAAAATAAAAAAGAGAAAAAAATTTGCTTGCAGGATTTTAAAAAACATAAGATAATCAATTTTTTTGAAAAGTTTATAGCCGGCGTATAAGGAGCATAAATGGGACCAGTATTAAATGGGCTGATGAAACTTCAAAGTGTTGAGAATCGCCTTCGTGCAGAAAAGTCGAAACTCAACAGGTGTAGAAGAAACGTAATAATACAAGAAAATTTAATTAGAAACCTTCAAAGTGCTCTCGAGGCAAAGAAGGAAGAGACTCAGCTTACAAAGGTGCAGTTCGACCGTTTGGAACTGGAACTTAAGAGCAGGGAAGAAACAATAGCGAAATTAAGAACATCGCTAAACAGCGCAAAGACAAACAAGGAATACGCAGCACTTCTTACACAGCTTAATACAACAAAAGCTGACAATTCTAAAATTGAGAATCAAAGTCTTGAGTTATTGAAAGATATCGAAACCGACGAAACAGAATGCAAGGAAATTCTCAAACAGATTGAAGCACAAAAGCAAACGCTCGAACAAACTCGCAAAGACAGTGAAGCTTTAGTGGCAAAATATCAGGCCAGTATCGATGAGATTCAAAAAGAATGGGACGAAATCGCGAAAATCGTACCTCCTGTTGCATTAGAGACATTCAAACGAGTAGCCGAAACATATGACGGCTTGGCTGTTACTTTTGTGGAAGAGGAAAGCAGAGAAGGAAACTATAGCTGTGGCGGCTGTTTTATGGGCATTCCGGCTGAGAGTGTCAATATGCTAATGACAAGGGATGAGGTCATCCGCTGCCCTAACTGTACAAGAATACTTGTATACAATGATACAAAAGCAAATTAAGAAATTCTAAATACTAAATCCTAAACAAATCTGAAAAACAAATATTTAAATGTTGTAAAGATTTGGTTTTACTAATTTGGATTTGTATCGAGTTTAGAATTTAGAAATTTAATGGAGTGTATATTGTCTGATTCAGTTGTAGCTTATATAGATGGCGGCAGCAGGGGGAATCCCGGTCCGGCCGCTTCAGGATTTGTTCTTTCTGACAAGGATGGAAATCTCTTGTTGGCGAAGGGATTATTTCTTGGCAAGAAAACGAATAACGAAGCTGAATATACCGCGCTTGTCAAAGCTCTCGAAGCCGCACTGGAAATCAATGCCAAAAAGATAATGATTTTCAGTGATAGCGAACTGCTCGTAAAGCAAATCAATGGCGAGTATAAAGTAAAAAGCGAAAAGATATTGCCTCTATATGAACAAGCATCAAGTTTTCTATATAAATTTGCAAAATGGAAAGTCCAGCACGTTTACAGGGAGAAAAACAAAATAGCAGACGGCCTTGTAAATGAAGCGCTCGACATGAGGCAGGATGTTGTAAAAGAACCTAAGGCGGCCGCGCCAAAAGCAAAACCAATTCGGCTTGGCGTCTTACTAAGCGGCGGGGGAAGAACACTACTAAATATCCTCGATGAAATCGAAAAAGGTAATCTCAACGCAGAGGTTTCTGTAGTTATCAGTTCGCTTGCAACCGTAGCTGGCGTTGAAAGAGCAAAAAAAGCAGGACTTGATGTGAAAGTTATTCGCAAGAATGATTATTCCAATATAGATGAATTCAGCGCAATTATTGAAAAAGAACTAAACGCCGCGAAAGTTGATTTGGTTATACAAGCCGGCTGGTTATGTTTATGGAAAATACCGGCCAAGTATGAAAACAAAGTAATGAATATCCACCCGGCTCTGCTTCCGAGTTTCGGCGGCAAGGGAATGTGGGGACATCATGTCCACGAAGCGGTCCTGAAAAAAGGATGCAAAATAAGCGGCTGCACCGTACATTTCTGTACCAACGAATACGACGAAGGACCAATCATCATACAAAGAACATGTCCGGTTTACGATAGTGACACACCAGAAACTTTAGCCGCAAGAGTATTCGAGCAGGAATGCATCGCATACCCTGAAGCAATAAAATTATTCGCAGAAGAAAAACTCCATATCCAAAAAGGTATCGTAAAAATAATAAGTAGTATATGATACTTCTATGGCTCTAACTAAATTTCACTCAATGCATCTGATAGAGTGAATTATAGTACAAATATTTTGTATAGTTCTACGCTCCTTGAATACACAATAATTGCATTTGCTGAACAATATATTTATTGCAATCAGCAAATGAAAAAAATCTTCTATGTCACTATTTACCTAATATAAAGGCTTATTGGAATTTTTATCTCTGTTTTATTATCCCAGTCTTTCGGAATAATAATAACTTCACTTTTATACAATCCAGATGGATAGTCTTTGAGCCTATCTTTTATAACATTGAAATTTATCATAAAATTATTGTCTGACACTTTTGTTTTTTCAATATTAAAAGGAGTATTATCTTCAGAAATAATACTAATATCTTGAGTAGATGCATCATTCATAAATTCAAGGCTAACTTTCTTATTTATAATATCTTCATCAGATGTCATAAAAAAAACTTTTTCAGGAGATAGTATAAATTTATCTTCGCCTATTTTAGTCCTAAGTTTTAAATGAATATCCCTTTGTCCCTTGTTAGTATCTAAGATGAAATGGACACTACCATCTTTATTTTCAAATTTAGTAGGATTATTAGCATCGAAAAGTAGAAGTATTTTGAAGGTGAAGGTAGTGACTTCCCCTTTAGTAAAATATTCTGACTTTACTCGATCACATTTAAGATTGACGAAACTACTTTTCATATGATTAAATTTAACAATATCATCAGAGCTAGTAAAATAATCGATTTGAACAGGATACTTAACTAATCCGCAATTTGGTGATTCAATATAACCAATTCGTGGTGTGATTTGAAAAGTGTCATTACCATAAGCTCGTACTTTATATCTTTTTATGATATCTCCAGGTTTAAATAAAACTACCACATAAGCTTCCTGCCAGGCTGGGTTATCAACACGAAGTTCTATAGATAATGTATGATTGCCTTGAATATCTTTGCCAAGATTTGCATTAATACAAGAACAACTCTTTTGTATAATCTTTGCAGAATAATCTTTTTCTTTTTTGTTTGATATCGTAAAAGTATGTTCAACAATAGAACCACTATCAACTTGACCAAAATCTTTAACTTGATCATACACTTTTACTTGTTCTATATTTTCTTTTATCTCATTTTTGTTTATTTGATTGAAGCTATCGGTTTCTTTATATAAGGATTTCATTCCTTTTCCTGCTTCAATGACTAAAGCGTAGCCATTCCAATATTCTTGGAGATTGGAAATAGGAAGTGCCTGCGATGATAGTGTCTTTGTGTTTATTATAACAACATAGCTTTTAGTGATACGCTTAACAAGTATAAAATGTAAAGGATCATTACTCGTTCCTGTCGCATTTCCAATGGGTAATATAACATAACCATTAATTTTTTCAAGTTGTTTGAATGTTAGTTTATAACCTTTTGCAGAAAAACCTAAATATTCAGCTGCACTTTTAATATCCTTAAGAGTAGTTGCACTAAATGGTTCTTTATCAATAATATCGTAAATACACTTAATTCCACAATCTGGATTTCCTTCTTTTGTAATCTGTATTAGAGCTGATAAGCATTTTGGGCCACAAGCTTTATCCTGCTTAATTTCCTTAAGAGTAATAATTCTTTCTGATTGTGCCATCAAATTTGTCGTAAATAATATTAATAAAAAAAATGTGATTGTAATAACAATTTTTTTTGAAATTTGAAAACTAAGCATTTTGAATCCTTTCTATAATTTAATTCTGTGTCTATTCCAAAGTATTACCACTAATATAAAAGCAACTGATAAAATTAAAATATTTTTGAAATTAACAATTCCATCGCTACTTCCTATTTGTTTTACAGGGAAAGTATTTTGATTATTTTCAACATTATTGTTTTGTAATACTTCTAAGCTTACTTGATTTTGGTCTGTGGATATTTCCTTTGTATTTGATATTTGATTATTAATAATTTCTTCTGCTTTATCTTCTGGTTTAACTTCAGTTACGGATGATAACTCACCAATTGGGTTAGAATTATCTATAACGTATGATATCTCTAATATTTTGTCATATACTTCTGTGTTGGGTGGAAAATCAATTCTGAAACTATTTTCATTCACTGCAATATTGGGAACAAATTCGTTCACTGTAAGTTCATATTTTGTTTCTCCAAATATATCGTTTGTATAATAGGTTGCTTCCTCAGGATAATAAATGATATTACCATTCTGGTCTGAAGTAGAAGTTATTTTCTGAACTTCCATTTCAATAAAAAAATCATCACCTTCAAGATGCTGACTTTTCATGAGGCACATACCTTTTTCATGAGCTATCCAAAAACTCATTTTGCGATGAGGATCAATAGTATCGGAATAGATATCTATAACATGGCACAATTGACCAGCAATAGATTCTATATTTGGTCGTATATGTATGCTATTTGTGTCAATTGCACTTCTTATTGTTGCAGCAAATTCGGAGATACCATCAGGATATCTATTTTCATATTTTTTTATGTTTCGCTTTGAAAGCTGCATATACTTTTTTAAGGGATTCAATTTTTCTACATTTCTCCCTGTCATACCGTTTTCAATTGTACCATAATTTGAACTGCCCCAATACTCTTGTGTTACTTTTCCATTAAATGCATGCTCCATAAGATTTTCAGGTCTATCGAAGCCATCTTCAGAAATAGAATAACGTATGTGATAATACTTGTCCTGTTCAATACGTTCTACATATTCATATTTTATAGCTTTCGAGATATCCGCCCCTTCAGGAATACCCTCAGGTTTTTTAGTTGGTTCTTTATACCAAAGTAATTTATCAACACATGATACGCGCATAGTTCTTATGCTTGAGTAACTGCTTTCCCAGCCAGATAAAATTGCCTCGCCATCAAGAAATGAATTTTGTTGCTCTGATGCTAAACCAACTAAGGATATACTAATACATATTAATAAACTAATTTTATAGTTAGAATGAACTTTCATTTTTATTTCCCTTCATTTCATTTATCATTATATTTTTTAAATCACAGATTAATTGCATCATATTGATTTTTATGGAAAAAATGCAGACAGAGAATACATATCGTAAATACTCTGTCTGCAATTAATAATAGAAATT
This sequence comes from Sedimentisphaerales bacterium, assembly GCA_016936075.1. Taxonomy (GTDB): domain Bacteria; phylum Planctomycetota; class Phycisphaerae; order Sedimentisphaerales; family Anaerobacaceae; genus JAFGPS01. The sequence continues at coordinate 7,526 of JAFGPS010000090.1, forward strand.
TTAGCCTTTGTATTTTAATATATTATTGAATTTATGAATCATTATGGTTCACACCAAGGTTTTGTTCCATAAGTGTAATCTTTACAGTACCATGTATTAAGCACTGTTGGTATGCATTCATCAGTACTGCTATTCCAATTGCATTTGCAATAACTGTATGAACCATCACAATCTTTAATATATGGTCCATTACATACTCCTGTTAAATTTTGACATTTTCTAGATTGTTGCCTACATCCTTGAGTGTAGTATCCAGAACACTGTTCTTGTGTTCTGCTTCCGCAAGCTTCTCCAGATTCGCCACGACACTTATCACCATTGTTGTAGCAAGGTCCGCAACCACCGTAGACATTACTCATTTCGTTATCAGAAAGCTGGCATTTCCCGTCAGTAAAACATGCACATAAACCTATTATGCATACTAATGATAAGAAGCAATAGAACATTTTCTTTTTAATTTTCAAATGGTAATTTCCTTTCAATTCATACCAATAACTTATTTAATAAAATGATATCAAATTAAAATCCTTTACCAATCATCCATGAATTTGAGAAACATATTCAGCCTCCTTTCTTTATAGTCTCTTTTTTTTCATTTTTGTAACATTAAAAATCGTGATTTTTTCAATGTTTTTATCTTTTCTCAATTATTTACTCAACTTATCAGTTCATATAATTCTGTCTAAAATACGGCTTTTCACATTAGTAGTGGTAAAAAATCATAAAATATGAGGAAGAAAATTTGCATTTTTTAAACAATTTTCTAAGTCCTTAATTAATATGCCTTTACAAAACAATATTTTTCTTATTCTTCGTTTCACTAATCTTTTTAAATAGAAGCTCTCTATTTATTTGTTATGGCGTATGAGAGAGGGTGAATGTTGATAAAAAAATCTTATATTATTCAAAATAATTTGCTTATTTGCTCGGTATTTTACTTAAACTGTTTGTAGGTAACATGTTAAGATTAGACAGAAATTGTAATATTATTCATAAATCTGAGTAAATACTGTTACTACCCTTGGCATCTTCGATCTGTGTCTATGAGTAATTAAATTGATTGAAGATTGCCGCGCTTCGCTCGCAATGACCAGTCTTCGTCTGCGACTTCGCCTTGGCAAGCAAGTCTTATTTTCTCCGCTTCGTTGTGGCTCTGCGTGAGAAATTTCGTCCATCCTCTATCGTCTCTCATACCTCATGATTGCTCTTTTGTATCGTGTTTGTCGGCGGATAGTTGTAGTAAAGTTTGTCGGGAAGGTAAGTGTTTTCGTAAAGTGATAGTATCGACCTGTTAAATTGATAGTATCACTTTAATAAGTTGATAGTATCAGGTTGGTCATGTATGCCGCGTGTTCGGTAAATTGTAAGTGGAAAGTTTAATATAAAAAAAGCCTCAAATGAAATCATAATCTCACTTGAGGCTTTTTTGTTTAGGTTATGTTTAATCTTGCTTTGCTGTTGCGGCAGGTTCTTCTGCTTTTTCTTCCTCAACTTGAAAACCTTCGAGTTTCAGGTGTTCTTCGTCCTGAACGTCTATCTTGATGAGGTTCTTACCTTCGAAATGGCCGGATAATACGCTTTCTGATAGCGGGTCCTCAATGTAATGTTCGATTGCCCTGCGTAAAGGTCTTGCACCAAATTCCGGGTTGTAACCTTTGTCGATTAAGAATTCCTTGGCTTGTTCTGTAAGTTCGAGTTTGAGACCATGCTCGACAAGGCGTTTGAAGACCTTCTTCAGTTCGAATTCGACAATAACCTGCAAGTGCTCTCTTGTTAGAGCCTTGAATACAATCATGTCATCGACGCGGTTTAAGAATTCCGGTCTGAAATGGCGTTCCACTTCTTTATGAAGTACTTCTTTCATCTTTTCGAAATCTGCTTCCGGTGTTTTCTTTCCGAAACCGAAGCCGCTGTTATTCTTGATTAAGTCTGCACCAATATTACTGGTCATAATCAGAACGACATTTTTGAAATCAATGCTTCTACCGAAGCTATCCGTTAATCTTCCTTCGTCCATAATCTGCAGGAGCATGTTATAAACGTCAGGATGCGCTTTTTCTATTTCATCTAAAAGCAGAACCGAATATGGTCTGCGTCTGATTCTTTCAGTAAGCTGGCCGCCTTCTTCGTATCCGACGTATCCTGGAGGGGCACCAACCAAACGGCTGACATTGTGTTTTTCCATATATTCGCTCATGTCCAGTCTGATAAGAGAGTTCCTGTCGCTGAACATAAACTCTGCGAGAGCCTGGGCGAGAAGTGTTTTACCTACGCCGCTGGGGCCGAGGAATATGAAGCATCCCATAGGACGATTCGGATCCTTCAATCCGCTTCTGCTTCGTCTTACAGCTTTTGATACCGCAACGATAGCTTCATCCTGAGAGACAACTGTTTTATGAAGTTCCGCTTCGAGTTCGAGCAGTCTCTGGGTTTCTTTCTTCTCGAGTCTTGTTAGCGGCACGCCTGTCATGTTACTTACAACTTCGGCGATAATTTCGTTATCTACAACGCCGGTTGTTTCTTTATTGTCTTCGTACCAGTTTTTATGGAGTTCGGTTTTTTCATCGAGAAGTTGTTGTGCTTCATCTCTAAGTGCCGCTGCTCGTTCGTAGTCGGCGCCTCTGACTGCCTCGTCTTTTTCTCTTTGAAGCTGTTCGATTTTTCCTTCTATTTCTGTTAAGTCCGGCGGGGGAGTAAGGTTTTTCAATCTGACTCGTGCGCCTGCTTCGTCGATAACGTCAATAGCTTTATCAGGTAAGCATCTGCCTGTTATATATCTTGTTGAGAGTTCAACCGCATGGTAAAGTGCTTCGTCTGTAAATCTTACCCTGTGATGTGCTTCGTAGCGGTCCCGAAGACCTCTGAGAATTTCCAGTGCTTCGTCCTTTGAGGGGGACTCAACTATAATCGTCTGGAATCTTCTTTCGAGTGCACCATCTTTTTCGATGTGTTTGCGGAATTCATCCAGGGTTGTAGCACCGATACATTGTACTTCGCCTCTTGCGAGGGCAGGTTTGAGTACGTTCGATGCATCGATTGCGCCTTCTGCGCCACCTGCACCAACGAGTGTATGAAGTTCGTCGATGAAGAGGATGACATTTTTGGCTCTTCTTACTTCGTTAATAACCGCTTTGATTCTTTCTTCGAACTGGCCGCGGTATTTTGTACCTGCTACCATCATGGCAAGGTCGAGAACAACGATTCTTTTATCTTTAAGAAGTTCCGGAACCTGTTTATTAATAATTTGCTGGCTCAGGCCTTCGACGATTGCGGTTTTACCAACGCCGGCTTCACCGAGAAGAACGGGATTATTTTTTGTACGCCGACATAATATCTGCACTAAACGTTCTATTTCTTTTGTTCTACCGATAACTGGATCGAGTTCATTATCTATAGCAAGTTGAGTAAGGTCTCTACCGAAGCTATCGAGTGCGGGTGTTTTGCTTTTTGTTTTTCGAGACGCCATAGATGCCGGACCCATTTTCATTCCAAGTTCGGCTGGGCCGTCATCTACACCTGCGCCAAGAAGATTTAAAACTTCCTGTCGTACGTCTTCGAGCTTGAGTCCGATGTGCATTAATACCTGAGCTGCGATTCCTTCGCTTTCACGAAGAATACCCAGTAAGATATGTTCGGTTCCGACGTAGTTATGATTGAGCGCCCTTGCTTCCTCGATTGCGTACTCGATTACTTTTTTGGCACGAGGTGTTTGAGGAAGTTTTCCCATGGTTACCATATCAGGTCCGCTTTTGACATGTTTTTCGATTTCAAGTCTCAGCTTTTTAATATCCACATCGAGATTTTTCAGAACAGTAGCTCCTACGCCGCTGCCTTCTTTTACCAGACCCAGAAGAATATGTTCTGTGCCGATATATTCATGGTTGAATCGCTGTGCTTCCTGATTGGCCAGGGCCATTACTTTTCTTGCTCTATCTGTGAAACGTTCAAACATTATATTTTCCTGAAATATTAGGTTAGTTAACCTTAGTTATTATATGAAAATCTTTCATACTCTATGTTATATTTTATCACAATAAGCTCTATTCTGTCAAATAGACCTGATTACCTTAAAAACACGATATTATGAGTCATTTTTTCAATAATGCCTTTTTGTACTATATTTAATATGTATTATAGGGATTAAGTGTTCACCTTTCGTCCAAAATATTTGTAACCTTTTTTTTATCGGCAAAAAAAAACCTTAACTTTGCCTATTACTCGCTAAATTTCCTTATTTTTGCTATTAAAAATGACATTAAATTTACTGCTCAAGGAATGATTACAAAAATGAATATTTTTTAAGCCTGTTAAAATATAACATTAATAATGAGAAATTTCATTATGGTTAGTCTTTTTTTCTGATCCATTTGAATCTGAATACATTTCTTATCTTTTCATTGAAACGGATTCCAAGGCTTTGAGTGCTTGTTTTGAACTCTGCTTTTTTTAAGTCCTCATTTGTATGTCTAATACGTTTAGAGTTGAAAAAAGACATTAATCCGGATGCGATAAAAGTAAGAAAGGATTTTCCGGTTTTAGGACTCATGAGTTTTCTGTATTGTTATTTGTCGGAATGATACGTTTCTTTACATCTTCGAGAATCATGTACAGTGAAGGCACAAGCAACAGGGTGATACAAGTTGCAAACATAACTCCAAATGCCAGACTGATTGCCATCGGAATAAGGAATCTTGCCTGCAGGCTTTTTTCCGTAATCATTGGCAGAAGGCCGCAGAAAGTTGTCAGAGTCGTTAGCATAATAGGCCTGAATCTCCGTGTTGCACAATCGCGTATAATCTGGCTTAATTCTATACCTTCGCTGCGTTCCCTGTTTATAAGGTCAATCATAATAAGTGAGTCATTAACGACTATACCTGAAAGTGCTACTATTCCAAACATCGAAAGTAAGCCAAGATTATATCCCATTATCAGATGTCCAAGAACGGCACCGATGACACCGAATGGGATTGCGGACATTACTATCAAAGGCTGCCAGTAACTTTTGAACTGTACTGCTAACAAAGCGAAAATCGCAAGCAAAGAAATCGAAAAATTTGGTATAAGACTTCCAAGTGATTCTGTCATTTCCCTCTGTTCACCTGCGAAACGAAATTGCAAGCCCGGGAATTCCTTCATTAGCTTGGGAAGCTCGATTGTTTCTAATACTTTATTTAGCTGCTTGGAATTTGCAATAGTTTCATCGACATTAGCGGATACGCTCACGACACGTCTGCGATCAACACGTCTGATAGTTGAGTATCCACGTCCGTATTGTATATCTGCAATTGTTTTGAAAGGAATTTCTGTTCCGTCAAGAAGCCTTATTCTGATGTTTTCAATATCCGCAAGAGACTTGCGATTTTTTTCAGGATATCTGAGCATAACTCTAATATCGTCTCTGCCTCGCTGGACACGTTGTACTTCTTCACCGTAAAAAGCCTGTCTTATTTTTCTTGCAAGGTCGGAAAGTGTAAGTCCGAGTGAGCGGCCGGTATCTTTAAGCTGAAGTTTTAACTCCGGTTTACCTGGTTCGAAATCATCAGCAATATCAGTGATACCTGCATAGTTGCGCAGAATTTCCTGAAATCTTTCTGAGGCTTTTAGGAGAACATCGAAATCGTTATGAGACAATTCAATTTCAATTGCGTTGCCAGTCATAACAAATTCGGAGGTGAAGGTTAGTGACGAAACGCCTGGAATTTCTCCGACTTTCTCACGCCATTTATTTCCAATATCTACACTCGGTATGTCACGGTACTCTGCTCCGAGTAATTCGATATTAATTTCTGCAAGATGAGATTGTCCGCCTGAACCAGCGGCTATTGTTACCGGGCCTCCTCTCGATGCGGTAGGAAGAGAACCTATAGTAGTAGCCATGTGTTTCATAACAGATTGTTTTTCAGGCTGACTTTCGTTGATTTCTGAAATTATTTCAAACGCCGCCTGTTCTACTATTTTGATATTTTTCTGAGTCTGCTCGTAAGGAGTACCAAGAGGCATTTCAAGTTCAGCTACTAAATTGTCCGCTTCGACCGAATCAAAAAATACAAATTTCACATAGCCGCCGGCAATAACTCCTATCGTTATAAGAAAAATTGCGACTCCGGTTGCTAATGTAACGTATCGCCATTTGACAGCGCGTTCTACAGATCTTAAAAACGGGCCATTAACGAACCATTCCAGGACTTTGTGTGTTACCTTATTGATTCGGTTAGTGATGCGAACGATAAAGATTTTGTTCCACGATTTCTGGCTCGAAAGATGTGCAGGTAAAATAAGCAGTGCTTCGACGAGTGAAACTCCAAGAACACTTATTACGACTACCGGGATTACTCGAAGGATTTTTCCCATGATACCGAGTGTATAAGCAAGCGGGATAAAAGTGAACATCGTAGTTAATACCGCCAATGTAACAGGCATGGCCATTTCTTTCACGCCTCTTATAGCGGCTTCGGTTCTGCCGTAACCCTGCTGCCTGTGCGCAAAAATATTTTCACCGATAACGATAGCATCGTCAACAACCAGGCCAAGGCACATGATAAAAGCGAAAAGACTTATCATGTTTATTGAAACATCGAAAATTGGTATCAGGTAAAATGCCCCGAGAAAAGAAATTGGGATTCCCATCGTAGTCCAGAACGCAAGACGCATATTGAGAAACAAAGTTAAGCAGATGAATACAAGAATCAGGCCTAAATACGCATTTCTTGTAAGCAAGTCAAGTCTTGCTCTGAGATAATCTGTATCATCCTGCCATAATCCGAGCGATATTCCTTCAGGCATGAAAGGTTGTTTTTCTTTCACATATTTTTTAACTGTTCTTGCAATATCGAGCGCATCCTGGTCACCTGTGCGGGAAATTTGTATAAGTGCTGCTCTTTCGCCGTCGAATCCGCAATACTGGTCAATATCCTCAAAGTCATCTTTTATAGTTGCAATGTCACTTAGTTGAAGTTCAGTTCCATCGTTTCTTGTGATTATTGTGATTTCCCCGAATTCGCTGCCGTGATATTTTTGTCCCTTGGTACGAACGAGAATTTCCCCGCTTAAGGTTTCTATGGAGCCTGCTGGGATATCCAGAGAAGATTCACGAATCCTTTGTGCTATTTGATTAAATGTGAGATTATAACGCCTGAGAGTTTCTTCTGGAATTTCAATTGATATTTCATAAGGCTTGACTCCAGTAATACTCGCATGGCTGATATTTCCCATTCCGGTAAGATCGTCGCGAATTTGTTCGGCAAGAGTTTTCAAGGTCTTTTCCGAAGCGTCACCTGAAACCACAACATTTATAACACTATGAGTTGTTTTTAATTCTGCTATAATCGGTTTTTCAGTTTCCTGCGGCAGGGTAGTTATATTGTCGATTTGTGATTTTACATCGTCGAGAACTTTTGTCGTATCTGCATATTCTTCGATTTCGATGATAATGCTTGCAAATCCCTCTGATGCGTTTGCAGTAATTCTTTTTACTCCGTCAACAGATGCTATCGCTTCTTCGATTCGAAGGCAAACGCCGTTTTCCACATCTTCAGGTGTGGCGCCAAGATATGGTACTGTAACAGTTATCATATCGAGGCTCATTTCGGGAAAAACTTCGAGTTTTGCAGACATGATGGCCATTAAACCTGCAACTATAATCATGACCATAAGCAGATTGGCCGCAACATGATTCGAGGCAAACCAACCGAGTAAACCTTTTTTTTCCTGCAATTCGTTCACTTAGTTTACCTCCGGCTGTTTAGTTTCTGTACTGTTATCGATTCGTACTTTCATTCCGTTTGTGACAGCGTCAAGAGAACTTGTTATCACATCGAGTTGTGAGCCAGTTTCTGAGATTGCGTAAACATATTGTCTGTCTTTGCGAACAATGTCTAAAGTTTTAATGTTGATTTCGCCGGAATTAACCACCCATATTTGATTGCCTTCGTGAACCGCTTCGCGCGGTATAGCAAGAGCGTTTTTGAGAGTTTTTCCATGAATTAATACTTCTGCAAAAATTCCCGGAAGAAGCGGGGCTTTACCTTCAGGTACTTCGAATGGATTTTCCACTTCGACAATAATCGAAACCATTCTGGATGTTTTGTCGACTTGCCCGGTAGTACGAACAACCTTGCCCTTCCATGTTTGTTCCGTACCGGCAAAGTTTGCTTTAACAGTTACTTCCGGCAATTCTGTTAGTTTTTGATTTTCACTCGTTTGCTGTGAATATTCGAACGCGTTAAACCATGCGAGTTCCTGGTCTTCGAGCGGAACGACGATTTCCATAGCTTTGGTTCCATAAACTTTTGCTAAAGATTGTCCATTAACAACGTACTGTTGAATATCAACATTTTCACTTGTAACTAAAATATCGAATTCAAGTGAAATAGTAGTTCTGTCAAGTCTTAACTGCGCGGTTGCTAACTGAGCTTGAGCGGAACTTAATGCAGATTGAGCTTTTTTGATTTGCGGCTCACGAAGTACAAGTGCCGAATCTGGTCTTGTATTGCCGTGCATCTGCGTCCATTCCTTTTTTGCTACAAGCGCTTCGGCTTGCTCTCGTTCTAATTGTTCTTTTGCGTTTTCAACGGCAGACTGTGCCTGGCGCAGAGCTAATTCATAATCTCTCGGATCGATTTTCAAAATAATGTCACCTGCTTTTATAAAACCGCCAACTTTCAATTCAGGATGAACATAAATAACTTTTCCGGCAACTTCAGGAATGATATCGATTTGTGCTTTGGGTTGTGAAGTTCCATAGCCATGAACAACTATAGGTATGTCACTAACGCTGATTTTATGGACTTTAACTAAAGGCGGCTGAATATTCTGCTCTACCTGCTCAGGCTGCTTCTTGTATTTTATGAAAATAACAGCTCCGGCTATACCTATAATTATAATAAAAATAGTTAGTATAAACTGAATGAATCCATAAGGATTCCTGACCTGTTTGAGGCCTGTAGTTTTTTTGCTTTTCATTTTTCTACCGCGTAAATTTCTTGTGTATTATTCCAGTCCCCGCCCAGGGCAAGGTGGAGATTTACTCTTGAAGACCAGATTTGACCTTTTAGAATAATTAATTGTTCTTGTGCAGCTCTACTTCTTCGTTCCGATTCAAGCACAGCTAAAATTCCTTCTATTCCATTTTGATAGCGTTGTCTTGATAGTTCTTCTGCAGCGTTGGCTTCGGTCAATTGAATTTGTGCCTGTTCGAGCTGTTCCCTTAATTTTTGTTCGGTAATTAAAGCATCTTCAACTTCTCGAAGTGCATTCAAAACTGTACCTGCGTAAGTAGCGGCAAGCTCTTCATAGCGGGCTTTGGCGGCTTTAATCTGTGCCCTGATTTGACCACCTTTAAAGATTGGCTGGGCAAGACTCATGATAGCTGAGTACATTTCGGTATAATCATATTTAAATATTTCTTCTAATGTGTCACCGGAAAAACCATAAGAACCGGTTATTGCAAGATTCGGGTAAAGCTGAGATATGCTTACACCAACACGTTCATTGGCAGCAATAAGAGTGAATTCTGCGGCTTTTATATCGGGTCTTCGATCAAGCAGTGATGCAGGTAAACCGATTGGTATGCTTTCCAATTGCGGCAATTCTTCAAGCGTCTCAGGAAGATTTTCTGAAGAGCCGGGTCTTCGTCCAAGTATTACATCCAGAGCATTTTGTGATGTAATTAATTGAAGTTCGATAGAAGGTTCAAGAGATTTTAACGAAGCTAAATTTTCACGAGCCAGCCTGATATCCAATGGTCCTACAAGACCTTCATCGTAGCGTCGCTGTACAATTTCGAGAGTTTGTTGTTGGCTATTAATATTTTCCCTTGCCAGAGCTAAACGTTTTTGTGCTATTGCGATATTGATTCTTGCATTTACTACTGATGCGATTATAGAGTTTGTCAGTGCCAGTTCATTTGTTTTTATGGTCAGCACATCTGCCCATGCCGCTTGTTCCGTACGTTTGAGTTTGCCAAATAAATCCAGAATATAGGTTGCAGATATATCCTGAGACCACGTTGTGCTCATAATTGTAAACCTGCCGCCTCCGAAAGCACTGCCTAAGTTCATGGATTGTTTGCTTCTGCTTCTGTTAAGGTTGTAGGATATGTCAGGAAGCTGCATTCCCTTTGCTTCGGCAAGTGACGCCTGAGCCTGTATGACTCTCGCGGCAGTGGCTTTTAAATCATAATTATTTGCCAATGCTTCTTCAACAAGTTCTTTTGTTACTGGATCGCCGAAATTTTTCCACCAGTTATCATTATTTGTCAAAGCATTTGCATCTTGTTCATGTACGCCAACATAAGTATAGGTATCCGAAGTTTCAGCTATCGTTTCTGGCCTTGAATAATTCGGTCCAACCTTGCAGCCGGATAATGCAAGAAGACACAAGACACAAGACATAAGACACAAGTTTCTTTTATACGAATTTACTATGCTTTTATTTTTCATTATTTATTTTCCTTAATATAAGTCCTAATCCCGGCACAGGTAAATTTCACAATATGATTAATAACTTCATCAGAATCAAACAATTTTCGAGTCAAATCGTCAATACCGTTTTCAAACATTGCCCTTACATGAACTACATGAACGAGTTGGCCAATTAGAGAAAAAACAATAAAAGGTATTTTTTCCTCATTAATATCAGGAAATGCCTCTATTAAAGCTTTTTGCATAGCTGTAACGGTAGGCATCATCACTTCTTCAAGAAACATATTGGCAGGTAAATGTTTGTTAATATATTCCCTTGCCATGAGTTTATTAAGATTTGATACTTTTTGTGAATCAACAATTGAGCCAATGAAAGATTCTGCAAAAGACTTAATTAAATCTTCAAGAGTATGCTTTTTAGTATTTTGAAGCAGTATTTTTTCAATACTTTGAAGCCTTGAGTCTTTCATGGGAATAAGATGTCGTTTCCAAACCTGTTCATATAATTGCTGCTTGCCTCCGAAATAGTAATTGACCGAAGCAATATTACATCCTGCGGATGCAGCAATATCACGTATGCTCGTTCCTTCAAATCCTTTTTCACAGAAAATATCTTCTGCAGCATTGAGAAGTCTTTCCTGGACGGATTGATTTAGAACTTCGTCTGTTTTATCTGAATCTGCCATAAAAAATCACCTTATTAAACGAGTGTTTAATACGGCAGTTTAAAACATGTGTTTATATATGTCAATAATTATGTGTGTATTATTAATTAAATATTAATATAAAACCGAAATATTAGGCCCGATAAATGTTCAATAGTTTTGAAAATGCTTTGTTATTGACAAAAAGGCTGTTTTATGGTATAAATATAGCTTACTGCATAATTAAATTGATATGCAAAAACTTCATGGATGGGGATTATTAATTTCGATTCGGCACGCAGCATTATATATGAGGTGGGTGATTGGGATTATTTAGAAAGATAATAAATAAGAAGCGATTCTTTAAAGATTCTGATTCGTTCAAACCTGTAATTTTCGAGAATCTTGAGCAACGGATATTGTTATCCGGGGATGGTTTTACAGATGTTCTTAATGATTCATCAGGAATTGCTCCTTCAGATAATTTATTACAAATTGTTGAATATACTCTTTTTGAAGACTCCATTACAAATGAAAATATAACTTCTTATTATGAAATGACTTCCGATGTTGTAGTTGAACAAACGGATTTAGTTTTATATGAATCAAATTCACTTGAAGTCGTAACACTTTCATTAAATAGTCAGGGCCTTCAATTTAATCTGAATCCAGCCGAAGGTATGTCTCAATTGGCTATAGATGCATTTCAGGAAGCCGCTGATTTGTTGTCCGCAATATTTACAGATGATATTATTGTGAATATAGACATTGATTTTACAGGCATATCATCCGGGATATTGGGCACAAGCAGTTTTTCGATGATATCTTTATCTTATTCGAGTTTTCTTGACGCTCTAAATAATGATGAATCAAGCTCGAATGACACACTCGCGGTTAGTAATCTCACCACAAGCTCGAGTCTGGATGTGTATATTAATCGTACCAGTAATAATCCGAATGGCTCTGAAAGCTCTATTCCATACCTTGATGATGATTCAGACGCAAATAATAACAGAATACGAATAACTACAGCAAATGCAAAAGCTCTCGGACTTTTAGATGCAGGGAGTACAGCAACAAATGCAACGATTACGTTCAATAGTCAATATACCTGGGATTTTGATAGAAGCGATGGTATTGCACCCGGTTCTATTGATTTTGTTGGAGTAGCATTGCATGAAATATGCCATGCTTTGGGTTTTTCCAGCGGCGTTGATATTCTTGATGCGAATCCAGGTATGGCAGATAATTTATATACATATATTAATCCGCTTGATCTATTCAGATTTTCTGATGATAGTATAAGCGCGGGTGCGGATATTGACTGGACGGCTGATACTCGTTCGAAGTTTTTCTCTATCGATGGGGGTTCAACCAGTCTTGCGACATTTTCAACCGGAATCGTTTTTGGTGATGGGTATGAAAATAGTCATTGGGAAAATGGTTTAGGCATCGGAATTATGGGGCCTACACTTACAATTGGTCAGCAAAAAAATCTTACAATTATTGATACTTTAGCTTTAGACGTAATTGGCTGGGATGTATCTGATAATAATATAACTGTTCAGGATTTACCATATTCTCAGGATTTTGAATCAGGGCAGCCCGACGCATCTGACGGCTGGGAATATTATTCAAATAACGAAGGGCAAATTTCAGTAGTTAATGGCCGTTTGCGGATGGATGATTATGGTTATAATTACGATTATTCACTGAATGAAGCTGTATTGCATGTTGATTTGACTGGTAAAAGCACCGTAACTCTCACTCTTGACCACTGGACAATATCAGATGAAAATACCGCACTTCCATTAGAATTTTCGGATCATTATAACGGTGACGGCATTTCCCTTAGTGTAGATGGGATTCACTGGGTAGCAATAACCAGTCTTTCGGGTAGTTTTACAAACCAGTCGTACGTTCTCGATACATTATTAGAACTGGCAAAAACAAATGCCGGTAGTAATGATGTATCAGATGTCCGTATCAAGTTCCAGCAATATGACAATTCAATAGCACCAAATGACGGTCGGGAATTCGATAATATCAGCATAACATCCTCAACTTCCATATCC
>JAFGPS010000091.1 GCA_016936075.1 Sedimentisphaerales bacterium
ATTATCAAGCGAAAGTAATTTCTCATTGTCCATATCGATAATCATAGTCATAGTGGGCATGTTCGACATGGTTCTTCTGATTCGAGAATCAACAACAATCTCATGTATGGTCATAGCATTTTCATCAGTACCTGAAATCATATCGAATATTATGGTTCTGGAATTTAGTATAGGTTTAATAACCTGAGCTAATGTAATAGATGTTTTGAATGGATTTATACCAACTAAAACAGCAATAATTATAATCGCTGCTGCGGCTAATTTTGCTAATGGACTTTTCATAATATTTCTCCTTAGTTTAAGAGCCGAGCCTGCCTGAGCCGCTTTTTTGAGCTTTACATTTTGTTCACGTAGAATATTATTCATAACCTTATCTTCAAAATTCTTTTGGGTAAGCTTTTCCGAATTCTTAATAAGACGATTTTGAATGCCTGTAAGTTCATTAATTTCAGCCTGACAAGTTTGGCAATTTTTCAGGTGTTCCGAGACTGCCTGCTTTTGTGATTCGTCCAAAAGTCCCTCGATGTATTCGACTAACTTTTCTTTACATTCTTTGCAGTTCATTTTTACACCTCATATATTTGTCGCCGGTTCTGATTGCTGTAATGTCTCACGCAGCATGGCATAGGCTCTTGATAATTGTTTCGTTACAGTTCCAAGCGGCAGGTTTAACTGTGTTGCAATTTCGTTACAGGAATGCTTGCCGTAATAGCGAAGCAATATAACTTTCCTGTACGATTCCGGCAGTTCAGTTATAGCCGCTTCGAGAGAATAATCCTCTGATATTTCTGTAGGTTGTACTTCTTTTGAGAACGAAATTATAGTTTCACGTTTTTGCTGAATTTGTTCTTTCCTTCGCAGCTCTTTAGCAACGTGATCAGCGATACCAAGAAGCCACGAAAAGAAAGAGTCCGGCTTGTTGAGTTTACTCATATTAAAATACGCGCGCACAAGTGTTTCCTGAGCGGCTTCTTCAGCTCTATCCTTATTGCCTAACTTGCCGGCAAGATTGGCTAAAAGGACTCCCTGGTAACGCCGTACAAGATGCCGAAAATCGTCCGGATGGCCATCCAGACAACGTTCAACATAATATTTGTCAGTTTCAGACATTAATCAACCTCAAAATTTTCAAAGAATTATCGTTCTCATAGTGAGCGATTTTGCGATTTTGCGACAAAAAAAATTCTAAGTAAAGAAAAATATATAACTCAAAGCGCATAAAAAAAGCCGAAATAAACCGGTTTTTTTTATTCACTTTATTCTGTCACAAAATTATTCTTGTTTCAGCATACGTTTAAACTCTACCTCATCCTGAATAAATTTCACCTGGAAATTACCAAAACCTACATTTATCCCTTCGGCCCATGTGCTATAAACCTGATATAAAACAATTGTAGAATCATCTATCTGGCCCAACGGCTTCAAGTAAATATATCCACTATCGTCAATACCAGATAAACCTAAGTCCTGCAAGCTATTTGGCCATGTTCCATGTTGACTTTCATACATCCTGCAAGATTTCAATATTATATTCATCTCTGTAGCTGATTCTATTCTTGATTTCAATCGATCAACTATTCCCCTATTATCAATTACTTGATATCCCGAGGGGATATCAAAGCTAAAGAGAGATGCATCCAGGTCTTCATCGAAAATGATATTATCCATAACTATTTCCATAATAGTTCCATTAGTATCAGTTAAGGTTTCTTTCATTAATATGGGTAATTGTGTTTCAGGGTCTACCCAAACTATAACATTACGAGTAAAGTTTTCGTTATTTCCTATCGTTATTTCTAAATGAAATGCAACTGCCAGCTTACTATTAATTTCATCATTTCTTACTTCCTTAACCGTTGAACCGGGCAAATCCTTAAAATTTGCATAGCTATCATATAAATCTAACGCTCCCTGGTGTGTAGAACCTATTATCGCCGTATTATTATTAGGATTCAAAATTAAAGTTTCCTCACTTTCCTGATCCATTATCCAGACTTGTCCATCAGATAATTCATATCGTAATAAGTTTGGCCCAAGAATTATAGCTCGAGAAACAATAGCTCGAGAAACAGATGAACCTTCATATAATAAAAAAGTTGCATCAAATACTAAAGTTTTAGCATTCTGAATATTTTTTATCATATCGGCAAAAACAACATTAGAGTCATCAAACTGATTAAAAACGACGAGAGCTGCTATTATGATCGCTGCTGCTGTTGCTATTTTTGTTATTTTACTTTTCATGAGAAACTCCAATATATAATGTTGTTCGTGATGTTTCGAATGAGCTAATTCTTTCGAGAAATTATCTGAAGTTTCTTTTGCGATTTTTTGTATATCTTCGGGAACGTTTTCGTTACCAAGATTTTTCAGGATGTCTTTTATATTTTCGTTTTTCATTTTTCGACCTCTACTTCATAAAGGTGAGATAATTTATTTTTTAAGTTTGCAATCGCCTTGGAGACATGTGATCTTGCGCCAGCGTTAGTACATTTCAACTTGCCGGCGATTGTGTCGTAATCCTTTTGCTCGAAGTATCGCAACACTATCGCTGAACTTTGCCTTTCAGAAAGCTGGCTTATAGCTTTTCTCAACTTTATAGCAAGATGTTCATGATCAATGTTCCCATCTGTTTCTTTATTATCTCTGATTTCATATTCCGGCAAATCGCCATTTTTGCCTATTCTGTTTCGCCATGCTTTGGAATTGGCGGACAATGCGATTTTATAGATATAACCTCCGGCATTCTCACCTTCGAGTTTTTCTACATTTTTCCACATAATAAGCAAAGCGTTTTGCATTGCTTCAGTGAAAAGCTCCCTATCGCCAGTCAATTTCCAAAGAATGGCTGTCAGAAATTTTTCATAGTCGGCTCGTACCTTATCAAATATTTCCAATCGCTCGGAATGATTCATTTTCTCAAAATGGCTCCTATCTTCCTTATTTACCTATTGAGCATACTCAACTTCTATATAATAATAACTCGTTTGGAGCAAAAGTGTGTAAAAGAATTTATTCAGTGTTCACAAAAATAATTTCTTTGGCTATATTTTCTGTTTAAAAGCTTGATTGTCATTCCGCACTTGCAGGCTGTGTCACAATTTAATTTATGTACATTCTGTTTTACTAGCATAGCATTTGCAAATGCACACTTTTGTTTTCAACAG
>JAFGPS010000092.1 GCA_016936075.1 Sedimentisphaerales bacterium
ATACCAAGTGTGAACTGAAGAGAAACCACCTGTCTAAATTTGAAAATACGCTCCTATTTGAAGTGGCTTGATGTCTACCAAGAAGAGTCGCACCCATGAATTTGCACATTAATGGCGGTGGGTGAAGGAAAAGGAATCACCAAAAGTGCGGGAGAACCATTTCTATTGGCCGGTAACACGGAAATGACTTTTACCTTGAATGGCGGTGGGTAAAGGAAGAGGAATCACCAAGAGTGCGGGAGTATCAATTCTATTGTCCGTTAACAGCTATAATCATTTGCCGTAAAAACCTAAAAGGTTCGAAAATGGTTGACAAAATTTGCATCTGCAGTAAAATATAAATGGAGGAGCATATGAAAACCACAAAAGAACTTATTGGATTTTTAGTTAAATTTATAAATAAAATTCCGTCAATAGACATAGGCCCAATAATAGTCACCAGCAAAATGACACCAAAGTGGATTATAATAGTCTTTATACTCGGCATATTGATTACAATTTTTTCATTTTATCAGATATTTCCCTATTATAAAAAAGCTAAGATCATATCAATATGCGACTTTATCAAGGAGAAAGATAAGCTTATTATTATTGCTAAATTTACAAATCAATCTACCTCTGCAAAAAATTTCCCTTTCGAGTCTCAATTGATTGATGATTTATTTTTATTTTCTAAGGACCACCTTAGACCATTGCAAATTCAGTTTATAGACAAAGAATTATCATCAAAAGACGCCTTGTTGATTTTAGATTATTTTAATGCTGATTTAATTGTATGTGGTTGGCGCGATGATGAATATATACATCCTAGATTTTTTCAAAATACCCAGTCTTTGCCAAGCGCATTAGAATCTGTCAGAATCAAAATGAATACAGACGACATTTGTGGTTATCAACCATCTGAATGCATTGAGTCTTTTGCTTTGCTTCTACTGGGAAAGTCTTACGCTCCAAGTGAGACATTATCAAGAACCACTTGCTTTGGATTTGCACAAACTAAACTTTACAAAGTGGCAATGAATATTAATAATTCCACTATTGCAAATTCTTTATTTATTGCAGATTTGTTTTTTGAACTCAAAGAATATGATTTTGCAGCGCCTCTATATAAAGACATCATAAGCAAGGAAGAGACGTCTTCAAATATTTATTATCAAGCCATGTTTAATTTGGCTGTATCTTATATGAACATCAAAAAATATGATGACGCTATTGCACTTTTAAATGCATGCAAAAAAATAAACTACAATGATTCTGATGTACTTGCAAATCTTGGAATAATTAATTTTCTACAAGGCAATTATCTTTTATCAAGGCAATTACTAGAAGATGCTATAAATATGAATAAGAAGAATTGTATAGCATTATTATATCTTGGAATACTGGAAAGATTAGAAAGAAATTTTGATCAGTCAATCTTGTGTTTTAAAAATGTAATAAACATTGCGCCATTAAATGAAGACGCTTATGTGGAGCTAATAGACACATTGATGAGCATAGGAAAATATAGAGACGCACTTGACACTCTATCAGATCTAAAGGCATTCTCAACCAAACCTGTCGTATATCATACAGAAGCAAATATTTATTTAGTCTTAGATGAGACAAAAAAGGCGATTCTTTGCCTAGAAAAATATTTACAAAATAATCATCCTGACGTATTAACTATGCTTATGCTCGCATCATATCATGCAAAAATGGGTGACATTTCCAACTCATTAAAAGTCTTTAAAAAAGCAAGCAAATTAGCAAAAGAAACAGATGATTATTGCATACATTTTTACAAAGGAATAATTGAAGCTTATAGAAAAAGATATCACCAGGCAGAACAGGCATTTCTAGAAGCAAACGAGAAAATTTCGAGTGTAGATTGTGTAATAAACTTATCTTACATATATTTCACTATTAACAATAATGAGAAATCAATTGCAATTCTT
This sequence comes from Sedimentisphaerales bacterium, assembly GCA_016936075.1. Taxonomy (GTDB): domain Bacteria; phylum Planctomycetota; class Phycisphaerae; order Sedimentisphaerales; family Anaerobacaceae; genus JAFGPS01. The sequence goes on from JAFGPS010000092.1 coordinate 1,938, forward strand.
GAAGATGCTGCTCACAAGGAAAAAGACAAAAGTAAAATCATACAAATTCTTTATGCACTGGCAAAAATACAACAAAATTGTGGTGATGTTAAGGATGCGCTAAGCAACTACCAAAAGATGCAAAACATGGGGTATTCGTCTAGTGAGGTTCATTATAATATGGGGAAATGCTACGAACTACTTGGCGCAATCTCTGAAAGTGAAATAAATTATGAGCTTGCATATGAAAAGAATAATCAATATATTGATTCCCTAATTAATTTATTTTATTTATACAAACACACTGGCGAAAGAAAAAAGATGGATGTGTTATCTGAAAAAATTATTATTGCGGCTGAAAAACTTGATAATATTGAAGGAATGCCTAAGATAGAAACATTCTACATTAATGTAATAGGCTTGATGTATCTCGAAATGGATAAAGCGGAAATAGGCTTGCCGTACTTTCGAAAAGCTGAAAAAATCAATAACTCACCTTGCGTTACCTATAACCTGGCACTAGCGATTAAGAAAATTGGAAACGACAAAGGTGCAATGAAATACTTAAAATTGGTGACTAAACAAGAGCCTAACTTTTGCAGAGCATGGAATACTATGGCAAGCATATATTACAATTGGTGTGAATACGATAATGCGTTGATGTGCTCCAATAGAGCAATAGAGATAGACAATAACAATGCTATTTATTATAACACGAGAGCAGCTATTCTGGAAGAAACTGGAAATTTACAAAATGCTTTTGCCGATTGTTTAAGTGCTTACAAACTTGAACCATATAATCCTACAATTCAAAGCAACTATATTAGAATGCTTGGAATCGTGTACAACAAGCCTATTATTAGATATGGATCTTCCGGCAAATGAGTATTTACCCTCTATCGATGGTGACCCTATACAACTGGATCAGACCACAAGGTCATCCTCCACTTACCAGGCTCATTTTTCCTTTGAAATCTGATTCTCTCGCTGAGGGGAAGGAATTTGACAAATCGCCGCCAGTCGATCAACCCTATCCCAACTTGATGTTACCGGCCAATAGAAGCAAGTATCCGGTAACAATCTGCTTAGGAAGAGGGTTATTGGTCTTGGATATTGAGTCGGTGAAGACAAACGCAGGAAACGTTTCACCGATCATGACTACCGCAGAGCCAATACATTGAAGAAAATGGATATGCTATCCCTAAAAAAGATTTTTTCCTTGAACATTGATGGGTAAAGGGAGAGAAATGACCAAAAGTGCGGGAGAACCAAAAACAAGTGTCCGGTAACAACAACCCCCACACCAAAGGAGACCGTCACAGTTATGAAGATCGCTCAATTGGAAAGAACTTCAGAACTCCTGACATGCGCTGAGCGGATTCCTGTCACACAACAAATATTAGCTGGAGTAAGGCGGCAGAAATTATTGTGCATTTAAGAAGATTTTACTTGACTTTTTAGGCTCGCTGTGCGACGATCGGGACATGAAAACGATCGCGAAACAATTGAATATTTTCATGGAGCCGGGCCAGGAATACGTGCCCATCAGCAAGCGCGCTTGTTATCTGAAAGAGGGGGATGTCAACGTGCTGCAGATCGATTGTCGCAACGTATTCAACTTCTCCTTTGACAATCGGTCGGACGTCCGCATGGCGGTGTTGCTCCTGAGCAACGACAAGGCGGCGAAGGCGGCGGAGATAGCGCGCGCGTTTCAGCTTCATCGCAACAGCGTGCGTAACATTATCGACCGCTACGGCGACGGCGGTCTCGGCAGTATTCATGAGGCCAAACGGGGGCCGAAAGGGCCGACGAAGGCCCGTGCGGCGGTGCGGCGTCGCATCATTGCGATGAAGCAGGCGGGCCTGTCGAACGCGGTGATAGCGCAGCGCCTGTCAATTCATGAGCGCACGGTGCGCCGGGTGGTGCCAGCGCAGGGGGCGGCGTTGGTCGAGGCCACTGGACCGACGCAGACGGCGTTGCGAGGAGCCGGTTTCGAGACGACGCCGGTGGCTGGTGCGCAAGTAACCGGCGCGCTGAC
>JAFGPS010000093.1 GCA_016936075.1 Sedimentisphaerales bacterium
CGGCTTTTCGTATAATTTCATCTATACGTCCATTATTTTGAGGTAAATACCCCATACCAAAGGAACATGAACAATATCCACTAAATATTTTTTCTCTTACATCATATTTCTTGTCTGCGTTTAGCCTTATTGCCATAGTAGAAAAATCGTTTGGATTTGGCCTGTCATACATATAGTGACCTATCCCATCCCACCATTGACTTTTGTGATATGGTATATCTTTTTCATAATGATCCGTTGGACTAACGTCTCCCCACATTGTATAGTTGACATAAGCTCTGTTTTCATCGATAACTAATTTAGTGAGTGACTCTGAATGAAAGTTTTTACCTTTTACTATAGAGACAGTATAATCACTTGTCATTTCAGTTGTTGCGATAAAAGATGCAAGTATTTTCTGGTTAGACGCGAATTTATCGAGCAGTTCATTTACATCAGGGGGCGTTTGTATTGCAGGCTTTCCCTGAGCAATTATCTCTGATTCAGTGGCAAGACTTAAATTAATATATAGAATAACCGAACCTATAATGAATATTGCGGCTGTTGAAAGTGCAATAATTTTAGCTTTAGCCACAGACAGTCCAGATGAGATTTGAACATTAGTTGCAGTCTTACCTCCGGACAAAGCAATTTTTCCAAGTTCCCTCATAATAGAAGCAGGTGCGGCTTGAACAATGTTTTCCATAAGCAGGGCACTTAGAATAGCGGCTGGTACTATCACACCTCGTGATTTCAGATTTTGCCGTAAAGATACTACGCCGGAATCTATTCTGCGTGAAACTGTTTGTTGGGATATACCGAACTTTTCGCCGATACTGGTCATCGTCTGACCTTCGAAAAAATGAAGGATAAGAACTTCGCGTGTTAATTCATCAAGATTATCAAGCTCCTCATCTATATAACCTGAAATTTCTCGCCATGCCGCTTTTTCGTTTTGAGAAATAATATTTCTATAATTATCTGTATATATAGACTCACGTTGTTTGCGTTGTGAATCGGTGCGGATGAGGTCGATTGCTCTATAAGTAGCAACTCGATGCAGCCAGTTTGGCAATGAGCCGGTAATTTCAGCCGCATCACGAATTAACTGGAAAAAAGTATCCTGCACCGCATCGGCAGCTTTATCTTTATCTTGAAGGATACGCAAACATACTCCATATACCATCGGGGCATGCTGTTTTATAATTTTAGCAAATGCTTCTGCGTCACCATTCGATGCAAATTGTCTTAACAATATAAATTCGCTCTCTATCATTTTTAAACCTCAATAACGCTATTATATTCCTTATTCACTTTTTATACAATAATAAGGCGTTACCGAAGTGATTATTCTCCAAAATAATACAAAAAATATTGCAGTACAGCAATTTGAGGAAATATTCTTATAGAGATGTTAAATTGTATTTCTAAAAAATGTATATTATTTAATATTAATTTTCCCATCAAGCTCAGTTATCGAGAATCCTTCATCAGTAACAACGTGATTTTTATCAGTTAGTATCAGCCATGGTTGCGCTGTTACGCCCCAATTAGAAAGTGTCTCATCTCTACCTTGAAATTTCCCTACCTGAAAGGTAATATCATTTTCTTCAAGCCATTCATTAAGCAAATCATCTTCAAGTATAGATACTTGTACGGCAGCGACAACAACGTTCTGGATTTTTAGTTCAAGCAACTTTTTATTCAATTCGATGAGTGCACTTCTGGAAGGTCTTTGCTCAATATCAAAAAAACACAAGAGTAAATATTTGTCTTTTATTTTATTCTCATCGAGATCAATTTTAATTTCATCAAATTGCAATATGTTTTTTCCAATTAAGGATGCTGCTTTACGTTTTGTTTCTTTTTTATTCTGCAGGACAATGTTAATATCTTTTCGGCCGCAGGTTACATCTCCCACAAAAACAGTAGTTGCATATTGGTTTTCGGAAGGGGGTTCGGCAACAACAGAATAACGCATATCAGGCATATGGTCCGCAGAGAAGCGGCCGTTCTTATTTGTTTTCAAATCCTTAACGTATAAAACTGACTTTATCTTAACAGGCATACCTTCAACAGGTTCGCCTTTATCATTTGCTACTTGTCCCTCAATCATGCCGCCTTTTTTTAGAATACAATTAATTGTCTTTGGATTATCCTTTTCTATAATAACATCTGTTTGCTGGAAAAGAGCATACCCGGGCACATCAATTGACATAAAAGGATGATAGCCAACGGGAATATTTTCTATTTTATAAAAGCCAGGTTTGTCAGTTGAAGTTACAATAAAAGACTTTGCATCTCTTTGGAAATAATCCTTATTATCACCAATATGAACTTCTGTAATATCTATCGCTTTATTATTTTCATCGAATACACTTAAGAATAGTTGGCCGTACTCGATACCATTAGATGTATCCTGCTTTGGATACAAAACAATTGGCTCAAGTCGGACCGTATCTTTTTTAGAATTTAACAAGCCGATAGTAGTGCTAACCTCTAAATAATTCTCTGCTTCTAAATTAAGTTCATACTCCTGAAATTGCGGCAACGTTGAAAATTCAAATTGTCCTTTTTCATCAGTACGAATGGACTTATCAACAAAAAATGATCCCCATCTCCATTTCCTTAAATTTATCCACATCTTTACTCCGGATAATGGTACTCCTTCAGGATTAGTAACTGTACCTTTCAAAGTAAAAGCAGGTGCAAGCTTTATATTTATTGATTCGGCCTGTATGCTAATATCTTCTACAGCAGCCAGATTCTGTTCGTAATTTCTTGCCCAAAGACATATACCACTTTGTGGTTCCCATTCAGGAAGCCAGCCTAAAATAAATTTACCTTCAGAGTCACTTGATACGGAACTACCCCCAACAACATTTATGATAGTATTAGAAACAGGCTCGTTTTCGGAATTGAGTATTTCTCCACTGACAACTCTTCCAGGTTTTAATTCAATTAATAAATATCTCTGACCAGGATTTAAACGACCTGAGTTAACAAGTTTACGCTTTTTTTCAATGGCATTAAAATGTATTAATTCATCAGGTATCTCACATGTAAATTGGCCGTTTTCATCGGTGAAATACTCTTTATGGTTTGTTGTATCTGTAACTTTCACGCCCGAAAGATTATTGCCAAATTGATCAATAACAACAATTGTTGCAAGATTAGTATCTAAAGGATTTTGGTCAAGAAATAGCCCGCTATTCAAAGTTATATTTGTTTGCTGGGTATTGATAGCTTTTGGGGTGCGATTGTAATTATAATGCCAGGCAGCAGAACCGCCAATGATTGTCACTATGGCAATTGCTATGAGTTTTGTTTTAATTACAGATAGTCCGGCAGCTACTTTAACTCCAGTTGCAACTGTTCCTCCAGATAAAGCAATTTTACCAAGCTCCTTCATTATAGATGCGGGTGCGGCTTGAACTATGTTTTCCGTAAGCAGGGCAGTCAGAATAGCGGCAGAAACTATTATACCTCGTGACTTTAGTCTTTTACGAAGTGAGTCTATACCGGATTCAATTCGGCGTGATACAGTAGGTTGGGAAATTTCAAACTTCTCTGCTATTGTGGTCATCGTCTGGTTTTCAAAGAAATGAAGAATAAGAACCTCACGTGTCAGGTCGTCAAGCTGGTCAAGTTCCTCATCAATAACGCCTGATATTTCCTGCCAGCAAGCAGTATCTGTACAAGAATCTATCTCAGAATTAGTAGAGTATATTTTCTCACGCTGTTTTCTCGAAGAGTTCTGGCGAATTAGTTTGATTGCCCTGTTTTTAGCGACACGATGCAGCCAATTGGGTAATGAGCCGGTGATAGTATCTGCATTTCGAACCAACTGAAGAAAAGTGTCCTGTACGACATCAGCGGCAGTATCCCTGTCCTCGAGAATTCTCAGGCATACGCCGTAAACCAGCGGGGCATGTTCTCTTGCAATTTCTGCAAAAGCTTCTGCATCTCCGTTTGCGGAGAATTGTTTTAATAATAAATTTTCACTAATCTGCATTTTTGTTCCTCAATCACATAATTATACCCATTTTCGCTATACATTCAAAAGTAAGAGGCCGCCAAAACGATAAATATTCAGGAAATGTGATAAAATATTAAATTTTTTATAAAAATGTGTATTTTTTGTGAAACGAAATTTCAGTTTATACGTCTTTATTAGTACCAGGGCGTGGTGAACCTTTTATAGAGGTGTGGAGACCGGCCCGGAAGAATATATAATATCTTATTCTAAGTTGTTATGATATCTTACCGGGCCGGAAAAGCTTGATTAACAATATAAATATCCCGTAACATATTAATTTATAAGTATTTATAGCAAATATACTCTGTGTTTACGGCGTTCTTTGCGGTTAATGATTTTACTTTGGTATTAAATTCGGAAAAATGTTTGCGATTAAAGGTTAGGTTTGGTATGATTTGGCTTGTTTTTTCGATTTTAAGTTATATAATGAAATCTTTATAAAATTTTAATATTTTAGATAGGTTGTATTATGGCACGGAAGCGGGGAAAAATGGCGCTTTACGAGGTGATGAGTAAAGCTCGAGCCAGGGCCGAACAAAACCGGACAGTGGAGCCGTTACAGCCACAAAGGAAACCGGAACCTGTGAAGCCTGTTCCGGTAGTAGAAGAAATTGATGTACCTGAACCTCAGGTTGCAGTGAATTGGCGTAAAAAGCCGCGAATTGTACAATACAATCTGGGCCGAATAGAGTTTTCGATGCCGTACCAGCTTGCAATCACGGCTGGGCTTGGTCTGATTTTGCTTTTATTGCTGGCTTACAGATTTGGCCAGTTTTCTTCAGGTAATGTTCGTCAGTCTGTTACTGAGCCTGCTGGGAATTCAGGAGGTAATAGTAATAGCCGCCCAGGTGTTACTGGTTTGGCAAGTCCTGCAAGTATGACGACGCCTGCTGCTGATAATACTGAAAACAGGGTTCCTGAAAATACTGAAAATGTCGCTGGTTTTGGTGACCCGGATGGCGATAACGTGATTGTTATAGCAGAACATGGCAATTTGTCACAATTACGGCCTGTAGAAAAGTATTTTAATGACAATGAGATACCGACTCAGATATATCAGGTTGGTGACAGGTACCAACTGTGGACTGTTGCTAAATTTAAGGGTGATCCGAAGACTTCCGGAACAACTGGAAATATAGTATTACAGAAAATTATTGATATTGGGGCTAATTATGAAGCCCCGCAAGGTTATGAATCTTTTGCAGCACATAAATTTAGTGATGCTTACGGTAGAAAAGTAGTAAATTAATTATTGGAGAATATTAGATGTCTATAGATCGTTCATTAAAAGTTAAGAATGCTTTATTAAGGCACAGAAATGTGCTTACACGTGCTGAGCGAATTGATAAGCTTAGAGATGATGAAAAATGGTCTGAAGGTGATTCTTTAACAGGACTGCCAAAGGTCTCACATCGTAAAACTCATGCTGTTAAGAAGGAAAAGAAAGTCGGACCACCAAAAGATGAGGCAGCCAAAAAATAAACGGTCTTAGATTAAGAACATATCAAGAATAATTCAAATTACCATGTTTACAAATTTCTTAAATAAGCTCTCCGAAAAGAGTAAGCGGAGAGCTTTTAGTTATTTTTACCCATGCATACTTACCTGCCAGTGACACTGGCCCGTTGAACACAACAATATAATCGGTTTCAGTCCGGCCAATTAACTGCGGATTATTGCCACCTTCCGAAGAATTAAGGTGAGGTTTCTTGCTCAAACCTTCTACAAGTATCTTTACTTCTTTCCCTGAATATTCTTTGCTTAACTCTTCACTGATTTTTTCCTGCACAGATAAAAGCTCGACATTCCTTCTTTGTTTTACTTCGTCAGGAATTGTATCTTCTAATCTCTTTTCCGAAGTTGTTCCGGGTCTGGGAGAGTATTTGAAAATAAACGCATTTCTGTATTGTGCCTTTTGAACCAGTTTTACAGTGTCCTGAAAATCCTCTTCTGTTTCATCTGGAAAACCAACTATAAAGTCACCTGCGATAGCAATACCCGGCACAATGGACCTTGCTTTGTCAAGAAGTTCAAGATAACCAGCGGCGGTATATTTGCGATTCATCGCTTTAAGGATTCTGTCCGAGCCGCTCTGTGCCGGCATATGAAGATACTTGCAAACCTTCGGAGAATCTGCCATTGCGTGCATAATATCTTCGAAATATTCTTCAGCAGGGTAGTTCGTGACAAACTTAATCCATTCGATTCCATTGATGTCATTCACTGCAAGAAGCAAGTCCGCAAGACTCCAGACTTTGCTGTCTTTTTTATATTGATAGGAATTTACAGTCTGGCCCAGCAGGGTGACTTGCTTGACACCGTTATCAGCGAGTTTTCGAATCTGTTCGAGAATTGTTTCAGGAGGCCGCGACACTTCCGGTCCTCGAACGTAAGGAACGATGCAATAAGTACAAAAGTTGTTACATCCTCGCATTATGCGCACGAAAGCCTGTGCCGGATTTCGCTCATCTTCATTACTATAAGCCGACTCGAAATCCTCAAGTGCCTGATTTTCATTTTCCTCAACAGCTTTGCGAATATGTTCTGTAACCGCAAGCTCATTCTTCTTTTGTTCCTGGGCTTGGGTAATAAGTGCTGCTATCTGCGGAATCTGAGCCGGGCCGCATACGATATTGACCGTTTTATGTTCGAGCAGCTTATCCCCGAGCCTCTGTGCCATACAGCCGATGATACCGACTATCATATCGGGTTTAGATTCCTTGATATGCTTGAGATGGCCGATATGCGATATAACTCTCTGTTCGGCGTGCTCACGTACAGAGCAGGTATTTATCAATACAACATCCGCGTCTTTGACGTTTTCGGTGATACTGAAACCAGCCTGTTCCAGCGAAGTACTAACCAACGCCGTATCCAGTTTGTTCATCTGACAGCCAAAACTTTTAATATGTACTTTTTTACTATCCATAAGAAAGCGTAAGTATAGCATGATTAGGGCTTTTATTCAAATGCAAGATGAAATTAGCCAATAACGTACAGCATATAGCGTTTAGTATAGTTAACATGAGTGCCCCACAGATTCATAAATGGTGGGGTAGAATCCCATCTACTAATTGTTTTTTTGACAAAACATTGTTCTTCATATATATTGTTTATCAAACATATTGGGCTTTCTGATTGAATTAATCAGAAATTTCGATTCGGAGAAGTATAGATAAGGCTATGTGAACTTTTATTGCACAGTATTTTTAGGAGATAAATATCATGTTCCAGCTAAGAAGAATATTTTTGATTTGTGTTGTAGTCTTACTTTGCATGTCAATGATAACCAGTGCCCAGGAAGCACCCGCAGCTCGTGGCCGTGGAATGGGTGGTTTTGCTCCGGCAGGTGCGGGCATGGGCGGCATGGGTCGAGGTATGATGGGAATGGGAGGACGTGGTAGTACCTCTTCACCTGTAATTGCTTCTGATAATAAGGTAACATTTAGAATTTCCGCTCCGCAGGCAACTTCTGTAACAGTTCGTGGAGATTTCGGCGATGATGCACAAATGACTAAAGACGAGCAGGGAGTATGGTCGGTAACTGTTGGCCCGCTCCAGCCAGAAGTGTACAGCTACACATTCGATGTTGACGGCATAACCGTTCTGGACCCGTCCAATTTCCAGCTTAGCCGTGATACTACGAGGAATCAGAATCTTCTGATTGTTCCAGGCGAAGGTTCGGATTTATACATTGTTAAAGACGTACCTCACGGCACAATCTCACAGGTCTGGTATGATTCGCCAACTTTAAATATGAAAAGGCGTATGGTTGTGTACACCCCGCCGGGATATGAGACAGGCAATGAGAAATATCCTGTACTTTATGTTCTTCATGGCGGCGGTGGAGATGAAGAACAATGGCTCAGAATGGCTCGTGTACCACAGATTTTTGATAATCTAATTGCTGAAGGAAAAGCAAAACCTATGATCGTTGTAATGCCGAATGGTAACGCCAATCAAGCCGCCGCAACAGAGGTGGCTCCTGCTGCTGTCGGTACACGAAGAGGCGGTATTGGTGCACCAACTCCCGGTGCTGCTCCAGGTGCTCGTGGCGGCGGTGCTGTTACTCGTGGTGCTCGCGGTGGCGGCGGTGCGGCAGGTGGTTATAGCGAAGAATCATTATCTGTAATCGCAGAAGAATACGTCAAATCAGTCGGAGCCTTCATCGACAAAAACTATCGAGTCTTACCTGGTTCAGAAAACAGGGCAATTACAGGTCTTTCAATGGGCGGCGGACACGCTTTCTATACAGGCATGAAGAACCTGGATTATTACGACTGGGTAGGTGAGTTCAGTACAAGTATGTTCGGTGGTTTGCAGAGTACAGGAATGACTTATGATCTCGATACGGCAATTTCCGGCGTATTCAAAGATTCCGGCAACGTAAATAAAAAGCTTAGTCTGCTGTACATTTCATGCGGTAGAGAAGACCCTCGCCTGAATGCAACAAAAGAAATGACGGAAGCACTTCGCAAGCGTGACATTGAGGTTGTATATACCGATTGGTCCGGCGCACACGAATGGAAAGTGTGGCGATGCGCTCTGGCCGATATGGCGAAGAAATTATTCAAATAAACATGAGAGCTTAATTGATTTTTTGAGCAGTGACATAGATATTATCCGGTGACAATGTAACAAGGCGAAGGATACCTGGGATATTTATTATTCCTTCCCAATTCTGGTCAGAGGATAATTCTCTAAGTCTCTTAAAAGCGAACGTATCGTTTGCCAGTTGGAGATTCTTCTGTGCAGAATCTTTTTCGAGTGGTAACTGAATAGGCGGCATACTTTGGCCGTCTTGACGAATCTCTATATATAATTTAGTCGCATCTTTTGGTTTTTCAACTTGCCAATTGCATTGTCCATCACGTTGTTCGAATTTGCATTCAAGTGGTTCAGGCATTCGAATTTTTGTTGCCGGATCACCGAGAAAAGCGTACATAAGAATATGGTCACGACGAACTTTTTTGGCATCTACATTTCCGTCTATTGAACTTTCAATATTAAGAAGCAATGCTTCCATTATTAAGTCGCGGCTTATTATTGCTTCTTTTTGGGCATCCAGCCACAATGTCCCCAGTCGTTTATTAGCCGGATTCACCTGGCCCGGTTTGCGCAAAAGACACATGCCTGCGAAGTAATTCGTCATAGGATGTGATACTGTTGTTGCACCGATGGTTGCAACTGGACCTGCGGGCATAAATAACAATGATTCCGCAAGACAACTTCTCGAAGAAGTAAAGTTGCCGCAGTTGCACGCGATAATCACAGTAGGCGGGGCAGGTTTTCCTTCAGCAAAGATACCTGCTGCCTGACTGGCGGTATAACTTAGATGCTTTCTATTGAAATTCATCCCGAAGAAACTATTAATAGAACCATGTCCCATGAAAACGCCCATTATGCCGCCTTTTTTAAGCTCTTCGGTGAAAGTTTGAGCCTGTAGTTCCGGCCAGCCGCACAAGGCATGCGTCTCATTACCTGCGATTATCCACGGCCTCAACCACTTTGCGGCTTTTATGTTGATAATCTGAAGGAGAAACTGAGTTGTCATACTATCGATTAGAGGTTGAAAATCAGCAGAACCGGTATAAATCGGTAAACGAAGGTCATCCAGCGATGGTGGTCTGTTCTCAAAAGTCAGAATCTTATTAATTAGCAATTGCAACTGTTCTCTTGTTCGGACGGGGAGCCGCCCGACAGGTATATCAGGAATCATATCATCATCAAAGTCACCAAAAATCGAATCCGATGCAAATTCTTTTCCTTGCGTCATGTGCCACTTATAGGCCTGGCATGTATTCGACGGGAGATACCAGGGCTCTTTATCCATGTTTTCCTGACTATCACCGACAAGAAGAAGATAATCAGGTTTTTTAGAAAGAGATTCTATTGCTTCAGAAACAGATTTTGTAGAGATTACCGTCTCGAAACCTTCGCTTTGACGTTTTTCCGCAAGCGGCTTGAGTGAGTCGGCAAACATCGGCCTGGTTACGACTAACCATATCTGTTTTTCATCTGTACTATCATTTGCAGAGCAGAGAGAAAAGTTGAATACGAAAAGTAATAAAAAAATCAAAACCTTGAAGTGTAGCGCAACTGTTTGTTTTGCCCTGGATGTCATAAAGAAAATACTGCTTGATATATTGTTAGCGTTAATTTTATTATCCAGCATTATTTCTCCTTTATTAAATGTCATTACGAGGAACAAGTGACGAAGTAATCTCTAAGTTTCACTTGTAGATTGCCACGCCGTCTTTCCGCCGACTCGCAATGACAAACAAAAGACGCTTATATTAAACCAACTTACTATTATAATGCTTTGTAAAATATGTGTAAATTCTATATTTCGTCTTAGCCCAATTTAATCAGGTAAGCAGTATAAACAACATACATTATAAGGAAAATTGCACCTTCCCATCTGTCGAGAAGGCGTTTTTTGCCGGTAAACATAACGATAAATAAAATCAGGCTTGCAAATACGGCAACTCCGATATCGATGTTATTTCTTGGCTCTAAGGGAATAGGTTTTATGGTCGAGCTTATACCGAGTACCATGAAAATATTCAGAATATTCGAGCCAACAATATTTCCTACCGCGATGTCACTGTTTTTCTTGTAAGCCGCAACCGCTGATGTAGCGAGTTCCGGCAGGCCGGTTCCGGCGGCGACTATTGTCAGTGCGATTAAAGACGGGCTCACTCCAAGATTCGATGCCATAATTATAGCGTTGTCAACTACAAGCTTTGCACCTATGGACAGGCCGACAAATCCGATTAATACAGATATAATTGATTTTGGGAGAGAGAATTTCTGCGTTTCAGAAGACATTGAAGCTATTACAGAGTTCTTTTCTTTTTTCGCAATACGGAAAATGTAATACATAAAACCGGCAAAAAATATCAGCAATATAAAGCCGTCCATTCTCGATAAGCCGTGGAAACTGCTTTTTGTGATAATGTGACTATTTGCTAATAGACCGAGCATTAAAGCCGCAAGAAAAGTTATGGGGATTTCTATCCATACAGTTCGCTTAGTGACAAGGAGCGGCAGGATTACAGACGAGACTCCAAGTATTACAAGAATATTAAAAATGTTACTGCCTATGACATTGCCTATTGCAATATCGGCATTGTCTCCAAAGCTTGCTAATAGATTAACCACAAGTTCCGGCATTGAAGTTCCGAACGAGACAATTGTGAGACCTATTATCAAGTCACTGACTTTGAATATTTTTGCCAGAGAGGATGCGCCTTTAACGAGATAATCGGCACCCTTGATTAATAGAGCAAAGCCTAAAATTAATAGTAAGTAAACAGTCATAAAAGCTTTCAAAAATATCTATTCAAAACGTGTTCTTAACGTTCTACTAAAAACCATTATATGTACAATTCCTTGAAAATCAAAGTAAAAGCAATGAATTTATTATGTAGTGTAATTTGAACAAGAAGTGATGATGGGTGGCAGCCTTCCCCTGGGGAGGGATGGTAAGCCAATACAAAACATCCCCAAACTAACGCTTGAGGATGCCACCCATTTTTATAGCACTATATATCAATTTCTATTCAAATGCCTCTGGAGGTCCTTGAGTCGGTTTGTTTCGTCGAAGCCTAACATAATGATTGGGAACGCTGTTTTGCTGTGCATGAGCGGCTCGTCAAGGTTAATCATATTGCGGCAGGCTTCGCCGTCTGGTGTGCCGGGAATAGGGGAGAAATCGGCAAGCATTCCGCGAATACCGAGACTATGAACGAAGTGCATTGATTCCTCAAGCTCCTGCATGTCACTATTTGGATGACCTATAATCTGATATGCGGTTATATCTTTAAGATTTGCTCCTGCGTTTTTGAGGTGTTCTACTGCCTGGGCAAGCTCTTGACTAAAAACTTTCGAGCCGGTCTGCTTTTGCCATTTTGCAGAAGAACTTTCAAAGCCAAGATAAAACGTTTTAAAACCGCCGCGAACCATAATATTTGCCAACTCACTTGTGATGAAACGAGCGTTGAGTGCATTTGGCGTATGGAGGTTGACTTTTATTTTCTTTGTGATTACCTTTTCCAAAAATGGGACAAGTATTTCTTCTGGCTTATAGAGAAGAGCGTCATCGTAGAATGCAATGTTCTTAGCTCCGAGATTACACATGAACTCTAACTCAGCAAAAGAATGCTCGATGTGACGCGGCTTAAATTTACCATATACTTTTTGGACGGAACAATATGTACAATTGAAAGGGCAGCCGTCGGTTAACTTTAGAACGCCTGTTTTTAATATTTTATAAGATTCCCATAAAGCAGGCTGCTTCGGGTCGGGAGTAATATTCATATATTTCCAGAGCGGCTCAAGATTTATTCCGGAAATAACTAAATCCGCGCCGATAGTTTCCGCATGCGAGCGGCACAAAGTCGCATAGTTACCGCCCAGTATAATTTTTGTGTTCGGATGAAATTTGCGAATATCTTCAATTACTTCCTGTACGCCGAGGTACCAGTATGTCATTGTCGTTTGAATAAGTGCAAAGTCGAATGGTTTTTCATCTCTCAAAAACTCCTCGAACATTGCTCGCGGCAAACCGAATCTTCGGTAATAACGCGGGATATCGACAAGGCAATCAGGATTAGGAATCTTTTCAAAATAAAATGTACCTCGTCCCCACCTGTCGGATTTATATTGCTTTTTCCCGGCGATAGACGGATGCTGCCTGTCTATATAATCGAACAGTGCGAAATCAGCCTTGCCACGCAGCTTTCCGGCTGCACTTAACATCCCGTAAGGCTTGAGCCAGAAATCATACGCCGCAAAATCATAAATTGGAGGATTTACAAGTAATATTCTTGGTTTCATGCTCATAATATATACAGAAATGCGATAAAGGCACGAAAAAAAGAAGATACTTTATTTGAAATATTTCTGATTAATTAGCGACTAATTCTAATAAGGTGTTATAATTGTGTTTTGCATTGTCATACTTGCGAAGGCGGGTATCCATAATACGATGCAAATGGCTATTCCTGGTTTTGTCAGGAACGAGATAACATAGTAAATGTGATATGCAGATATGGGAGTATGAAATATGGAAGATAACAATGCAAAAACTAAATCATTAATATTTTCACTGGTTTTCATTACATTTTTGAGCGGCTGTGTGATTTACGTTGGTTCTGGGTGCCAGTCTGAGAAATTTTCAAAAATTGTACATATGCCTGTAACACCTTTATCGCCGGGCTTGAATTTCCAAGCGCAGACTCATAACGGTTCAATCGAAATCCATGGCGAAGATGTGATCGAATGTAATATTACTGCAACAATCACAGGCTGGGCATCATCTGAGAAAAAGGCAGAGGAAATTGTCGAGCGAACAGAATTGCGTATCGACCAGTCGGAAAGTGGATTGGTATTCGTAATAGATAAACCTCGTAACCTGGTAAACTGCTCAGTTGGCGTGAGTCTGGATGTGGTTTTGCCGAACGAAGTCAATCTTAATCTTGTAAGTCATAACGGCAGAATCGAAATTGAAAACATTTCAGGCAATACAAACGCTACGACGCACAACGGAAAAGTTAGTGTAAATAATATTTCGGGTATAACAGACCTTGGAACTCATAACGGCAAAATCGAAGCCAAAGAAATTTCAGGCGACATAAACTTTGTATCACATAATGGCAAAGTCGAGGCAGTATTTTCGCAAGCCGCTGAGCCTGACTGTGACATTATAATGGTGACACATAACGGCGGCATAGAATTAACTGCGCCGCAGAATTATTCAGCGAAAGTCAACGTCTCGACCCATAACGGTCATATAGATACCGAATTACCAATTACCGTTTTAGGTAAATTCAGTAACAATAAACTTGTAGGAACAATTGGCGATGCGCAGGGAAATACGGAACTCACTACACATAACGGCTCAATAAAAATCAAATAATTCGCCACTGAGTAAGTTCTGTTCAACAAGTTAAAAGCATTAATTTACATTTAAGTATCATCCCGAATACAGTGACTGATTTACAGGATGAGGATGGTAAACTCATGACAAGTCATCCCCGAGCTTACGCTTGAGGCTGCCACCCATAATCCGTAATAGTTTCTTGCGAGGCTTTGTCGAAGGATATAGCTATCGATTCCCAGATTCTTCGCTATCACTCAGAATGATTTTATGAAAGCGTGTCTCCTGGTGTTGGGTATAATAACCCTCATCAGAACCAAACGCGGCTTAGCCGCAGAAAGGA